>JABIUG010000090.1 GCA_018700655.1 Rhodospirillaceae bacterium
CTTTCGATGCGCCCTGGCAAGGTAGCGACAATCGCCGCGACAACGTCGTCCTGAACCTCGAAGATGTCCTCGAGTTCCCGGTCGTAACGTTCGGCCCACAGGTGGTTGCCACTGGCGGCTTCGATCAGCTGTGCCGTGACGCGCACTCTGTTGCCGGATTTCCTGACACTGCCCTCGACAACATAGGTCGCGCCGAGTTCCCGCCCAACCTCCTTCACGTCGACCGCCTGCCCTTTGAAGGTAGAGGACGAATTGCGCGCGATCACGAGCAACGAACGGAACCTGGCGAGTTCGGTGATGATGTCTTCGGAGATGCCGTCGGAGAAGTACTCCTTCTCGGGGTCACCCGACATGTTGTTGAACGGCAGCACCGCAATCGATGGCCTGTCGAGGGCTGGTTCCATCGCCTCTATGACAGGTTCAGCAACCTCTAGACCAATGGAACACGCCTACCGGCTCTGTGATATTCTTGAAGGACTGGCTGCCGCCGTCGCAAAAGGTGATCGTGCATTTACTCCGGCACTGATCGTGGGTCGCAGCTGAAATGCATATGCCGCCCGGTTCTGCCGCAGCTTCCAGCCGAGCCGCCAGATTGACGCCCTCGCCAAAAACTTCGCCCCGGTCCTCGATCACATCGCCCAGGTTGATGCCGATGCGGATACGGACCTGTTCGTCCTCAGGCACACCGGTATGGAGTTCGGCCAATACCATCTGGATTTCGGCTGAGGTATCGACGGCCAGAACAACGCTGGGAAAGGTCGCCACAAGACGCCGTGTCGCGCTCACAACCCTAATCTTCGGACGGCTCATCGACAGGATCACCACCTACCTCGGCTGCCGCGGCAAAGACCGCGTCATAGGCCGTATCCAGCACGGCCGGATCGGTGCCTCTGAGGACCAGGCTGGTGCCGTATTTACCATCCTTGTGCCAGGGGTAACTGCCCATATCAATTTCAGGGAATTCATCCTGAAGGGCAGCCAGCGGCTCGGCGATGGTGCCCTCCCCGCAATGCACCCGGATCGAGCGTGACAACACAACGGCGCCGCGACGCAGGCGATTTTTGGCACCCTCAAACATGGAGCGGGCAATGGAAGGCACCCCGGCCAGAACAAAGACGTTCTCGATCTGGAACCCCGGCGCCAGGCTGATCTCGTTGTCGATCAGGGTCGCGCCATCGGGCACCCGCGCCATCCTCATGCGCGCCTCGTTGGCTTCAAAGCCACGGCCTTCGAAGTTGTTCTTCAGCAGTTCATAGACATCGGGGTGGTATCCGATGCCGACACCGAAAGCCGCGGCGATGCTGTCAGCGGTGATGTCGTCATGGGTCGGGCCGATGCCGCCTGTCGTGAAGACGTAGTCATAGCGGCCACGCAGCGTGTTCACGGCATCGACGATCTCGGCCTCGATATCGGCGACCACGCGCACTTCCATCAGGCGAATGCCCAGCTCACCCAGGCCCTTGCCCAGAAATGCGACATTGGCGTCCTGGGTCCGGCCCGACAGGATCTCGTTGCCGATGACGAGCACGGCTGCGGTAATGGTCTCCGACATCTTTCTTCCCGGGCGGCTGGATCAGAGTGTTGCCCCATGGCACCGGGCTGCGCAACCGCTCCTGACCACGGGGATGAAAATGCCGTGCTCTCCGGCGTGTGACTTGGATCGTGGCGAAAGCGCCCGTTATAGTGCCGCCAACCAGTTCCGATGAGGTTTCACTCTATGGCAGTCAACGCAGAAGCAGAAGTCGCGGTATCGCCCGCGACCGATCCGCACAGCTATCTCCTGTTGCTGCGTTTCGCCCTGCTCAACATCATCGCCTTCGCGCTGGTCGCTCTCGCCTTTGCCAATGGCCTTATCCAGCAGGCTTTCGATGCCGACGCGACCCGTTTTGTCGCGGTCATCGCATTGGTCTTTGCCGCCGGTCTGGCGCTGACGACATGGCGTGTCATGTGGACCAGCAGTCAGCTCAACAAGGCACGGAACTTCGACCCCGCCCAACCGTCGCGGGCTGCGCGTTACATCACCAGCGTCAGTACCAAGGATGCCCAGAGCCGCCAGACCATGGCTTCGGGCCTGCGCCTGGAACTCTCGCAGAACATCACGGTCATTCGCCATATCGGTTCGAGCCTGGTGTTCCTGGGCCTGATCGGCACGGTCATCGGCTTCATCATCGCGCTTTCGGGCGTCGATCCCGATCTCGCCGGCGAAGCCGAAACCATCGGACCGATGGTCTCGGCCCTGATTGCGGGCATGTCGACGGCGCTCACCACCACCCTGGTCGGTGGCGTGCTCAATATCTGGCTGATGGCCAATTACCAGCTTCTCTCGACGGGCACTGCACGCCTGATCAACACCATCGTGGAACGCGGCGAAGATCTTGCAGGCGCTTGACCCTCTCGACGACGACGCCGCGGCAACCGTTTTCCGCGATGTCATCCTGCTGGCATTGCTGGGGTTCGTCGCCCTGGTGATCCTGTTGCTGCCCCACGTCAATCCACCCGAAGTCAAAAACGCCGATCTGCTCACCCCCGGCAACGTGATTATCGAGATCAAATGGCCAGAGCACATCGACGCTGATGTCGATCTTTGGGTCAAGGCGCCCGGTGACGGGCCTGTTGGCTGGTCCCAGCGCGGCGGTTCGATTTTTGATCTGCTGCGCGATGACCTGGGCTACATGAACGATCTGACCTCCGCAAACCACGAAATGGCCTATAGCCGTGGCGTGCCGGAGGGCGAATACATCGTCAATGTCCACATGTACCGCAATGAGACCGAGGTATGGCCGGTTCCGGTCTGGATCATCGTCAGCGTGAAGATGGATATCGACAAACCGGCACGCCAGATTCTGCTGCGCAAGATCGAACTGGTCAGGATCGACCAGGAAGAAACCGTGGTGCGTTTCGAACTCAACGAGGCCGGCGGTCTGCTTCCCCAGACGGTCCACGATCTCTTCAAAACCCTGCTCGACAGCGAGAGGCTCTAGGCCGTGCCAATCGCAGCAACCGCCTTTGTCATCTGTTTCCTGCTCATTGCGGTGATCGCATGGGCTGCGGTGATGGCCCATGGCCGGATGTGGCGCAAGGTTGCCGCACTGACCGCACTGCTCGCGCTGATTCCGGTCGGTTATGTCGCGATCTATGAGTTGATGGGGCTGCCCAAACCCGCCAGCACGGCCTTTCTCAACGACTTCAGCCGGAACCACGTCGTCCTGGCCTATGACATTCACGAGGATGAGGCGATCTTCCTGTGGTTCGAGATGCCAGATGGTGCCGAACCCCGTGTTTTTGCCTTTCCCTACGACAGCGCGACCGTGAAACGCCTGCAGGACGCAAGCGATGAGGCAACCGCCATATCGAGCGATCTGATGGCGCGCATTTCGGATTCTGACGGAACGATGCGCACACGCCTGGAATTCACCAGCGAACTCGAGTTCAACCGGGAACTGCCCGATAAACCCGATCCTGAGGAAGATGACGTCATGTTCTTCGAGCCCGAGACCGAAAATACTGACTCCGAAGATCAGACGGGTTTGGGCTACGGCCAGCCCTGACCATGATGTTCCCGCGTCCTCTCGTGCGTGCCGAACTGGTGCAACGCTACAAACGGTTCCTGTCGGATCACCGCCTTGAGAGCGGCGAAATCGTGACCGCACATTGCGCCAATCCAGGCCGCATGATCGGGATCAAGGAACCCGGCATGGCAACCTGGCTGGCGCCCGCCGGCAACCTGAAACGCAAGCTGCAATGGGACTGGGAACTGGTCTTTGCCGACGACACCCTGATCGGTTGCCACACGGGCCGGCCAAACGGCCTGGTCGAAGAAGCTATTCTCGACGACACCATCACCGAACTCAGCGGCTATGCCGCGCTTCGGCGCGAGGTGAAGTATGGCGAGAATTCGAGGATCGACATGCTGTTGACCGATCCCGACCGGCCCGATTGTTATGTCGAGGTCAAATATTGCCATATGCGGCGCGAAACCAGTCTGGCCGAATTTCCCGATTCAGTGACGACCCGCGGCGCCAAACACATGGCGGAGCTGGCCAATATGGTCGAGGCCGGGCACCGCTCGGTTCTGATCTATTGCATCGAGCGCATGGATTGCGACGGATTCACGACAGCCGATGATATCGACCCCGACTATGACGCTGCACTGCGGGACGCTCTGGCACGCGGCGTTGAGGCTTATGCCTATTCGTGTAGATTGACCGAACAAGAGATCAGCATCGACCGCCGGTTGCCGACCATTCTGGACTGACCCGGCGGAGGAAAATCAAGATGGAACAGCCCCAGCGCAGCGCATCGCCGCGCATCACAATCCATGGGCCCGAAGCCTTTCCCAAGATGCGCGAAGCCGGCGACGTGGCAGCGCGCACGCTCGACATGATCACCAGCCATGTCGTGCCCGGTGTCACGACCGAACGGCTCGACCAGCTCTGCCACGAATTCATTCTCGATCATGATGCCATTCCGGCGCCGCTGAACTATCGCGGTTTTCCCAAATCAATCTGCACTTCGGTCAACCATGTGATCTGTCACGGTATCCCCAGCGCCGACAAGGTGTTGCGCGAAGGTGATGTGCTGAACATCGACGTCACCACCATTGTCGATGGCTGGTATGGCGACACCAGCCGCATGTTCCATGTCGGCGAGGTCAAGCGGAAGGCATCGCGCCTGGCCGAGATCACCTTTGAGTGCATGTGGCGCGGGATCGAATGTGTCCGGCCCGGCGCCAGGTTGGGCGATATCGGTCATGCCATTCAGGTCCATGCGGAAAAACAGCGCTGCTCGGTGGTGCGTGACTTTTGCGGCCACGGCATCGGCCAGGTCTTCCACGATCATCCTAATGTCGTGCATTACGGCAAACCCGGAACCGGGATCGAGCTGGTGCCCGGCATGTTCTTCACGATCGAGCCGATGATCAATCTTGGCCGCCCCGATGTCCTGATCCTGGAAGACGGCTGGACTGCGGTGACCCGCGACAAGAGCCTCTCGGCCCAGTGGGAACACACCATTGCCGTCACGGAGGATGGTTACGAGGTCTTCACCCTGTCACCGGCGGGCCACAAGCTACCGCCTTACGACGCCTGAGACCGCGCCCATGACGGGCGAGAAAAAACCAGGCTATCTCGATCACCGCAAACGCCTGCGGCAGCGATTTCTGGATGGCGGGGCCGATGCTCTGCCCGATTACGAACTGCTCGAACTCCTCCTCACCATGGCGGTTCCGCGCGGTGATGTTAAACCCGCCGCCAAGGCGTTGCTGGCCCGCTTTGGCAGCTTCGACGGCGTCGTCAACGCCAGCGTCGATGATCTTCGAACCGTCAAGGGCATGGGCGAGGTCGCGCCGGTCGCAATCAAGGTCGTGCGCGCGGCAGCTGATCGCCTGCTTCGCGCCGAAGTCACCGGCAAACCGGTCCTTTCCAGTTTCGAAGCCGTTCTCGACTACTGCAAGCTCACCATGGCCTTCGGGGGACGCGAGCAGTTTCGTGTGCTGTTTCTCGATCGCAAGAACCGATTGGTAACCGATGAGGTGCAGCAGCGCGGCACAGTCGATCATGCGCCGGTCTATCCGCGTGAGGTCGCCAGGCGCTCGATCGAACTCGACGCCACCGCCGTCATCCTCGTGCACAACCATCCCTCAGGCGATCCGACGCCCAGCCAGGCCGATATCGCCATGACCCGCGAGATCGTCACCGCGCTGAAAGCGGTCGGCGTTGCCGTCCACGACCACATCGTAATGGCCCGCGGCGGCCACAGCAGCCTGCGCGCCCTGGGACATATGTGATGTGGCGCTGCGCTTTGGCGCTGGTGGTGTTCTGGACATGGGCCGTCCCTGTCCGGGCTGACGGCATCCCCATCAACCTTCAGACCACCGAAGGGATGGACCTGCCCTGGGTGCGTCATCTCCAAGAGAGTTTCATTCCTGCTGTCGATGCCGCGTTGGCTGACAGCCGCCTTTCGGTCGATTGGCAACTGCATCTGGGCGATGGCGTGATGGAGCCGGGTCGCGAAATCGACGCACTGGGCCACAACGCCGCCAACATCGCCGTCGTGCCGACCCTGACCAACGCCTGCCGCTCTATTATCACAACGTCTCGCTCGTGACCCCTTTTGCCTGCGGCCGGCCCGATGTGGTGGCCGCGGAAATCGATCGCATGAACAGAAATTTTCCGATGCTGCCCAGGGCCTGGGCCAGCCTGGGTCTGCATTATCTCGGCGGCAGTTACGGATTGGACCGGCTCGTGCTGGTGACCCCCTTTGCAGTGCCCACACTCAAAGTTCTCGAGCGCCGGACCCTGGCAGCCGACGCCATGATCCTGGACTGGTTTGCCGGCACGCTGATGCTCGGGCTTCCCGGCAACGACGAGACCTTCCGGCTCGGCTTCGAAACCAAACAGACTGCAGGTGTTCTGCTCCCCGCCGGCGATGCCGAACGGCTCGGTCTCCACGATATCGCGCCTTACATCACTGATCCCGGACTGGGTTCCCTGTGGGGCGCGGCCTGGCGGTCAATCGGGGCTGGTTTCTCGAACAGCCTCCTGAACTGCGTCATGCACTTGCCTCAGCAGCAGATGCTTATGGTGCGGTGATGGCGACAGAGACGGCCGGCAGCGCCGACAGCGCGCTCGAGCGCATGGCCCAGGCCGATGCAACGGTAACGGTGCTTTCCGATGATCAGCGATTGAACTGGGCCGGGAACATGCGTGACCTCGCCGCCGACTGGGCCTTCGAGGTCGACATCCGTGACATGCCCGGCCGCAGCATGCTGACCATCTGGATGGCGGAACTGGAGCGCCATTGCGGCCCCCCGTTACGAGCCTGGAATGCGCCGGTTCTCGATGAATAGCCCTGCACAGCGCAGGCGTCATGCAGCTCGGTATTGAAGCCATGCCGGAATGGCTCTTGCCAGCACGCCAGCAGCGCTCTAAAGCGGCAAACGATGTCTTCAGCACCCACGTTTTCCTCAGGCCAGAAGCTCGCCGGCAATGCGGTCATTGCGCTGGGCGTATCGGTCTGGGCGACACATTTTCTGGTCACCGACGTCCTGCTGCAGACCTGGGACCCCTATTTCATCACCGCTGCCCGGCTGCTGTCGGGCACCATGTTCCTCATGATCGCCTACGGCTTTGCCACCCAGGGCCACCCGCTGCGCCACATTCCCTGGAAGGCGGCACTGTTGCTGGGCGTCGTGGGCATCAGCGGTTCCACCGTGTTTCTGACCCTCGGCGTGAAGTATGCCGGTCCCGTTCCTGCAGCCATCGTGTCGGCTGCCTCGCCGATTGTGGCAGCTTTTGTCGCGCGCGTCGGCTTCCGCATACCCCTTACCTTCGCGGTCCTGTTGGGTGCCGCTGTCGCCATGGCAGGCGGTGTCTTTGCAGCGCTCGGTTCCGGCGATGGGGATGTCGGAGGGTTTCGTGGCGGCGAGCTGATGATCCTGTTGGCGATCACTATCTTCACTTGGTACTCGATTGGCGCCCAACGCTGGCTGAGCAGCATTTCACAGCTCGGGATCACTGCAATCACCATCATGATCGGCGGGCTTTCGATGCTGGTGGCTCTGCCCTTGCTGGTCGGACTGGGCATTGCCGAGGCGCGGTACTCCTTCGATTGGGAATCGCTGGGTTACATCCTGTTCCTCGGTGCCGGCCCCGCCTCGTTTGCGTTGTTCACCTGGCACTGGGGCATCAGTCGGATCGGCGTCACCGTGGGCTCGATCTACAGCAACCTCGCGCCGGTCGTCGTGGTAATCATCCGCATGATTCAGGGCGAACCGCCGACCATCGACCACCTGATCGGCGGCCTGCTGATCATCACCGGTGTCTTCATCGCCCAACTGCTGCCATCGGGCCACGGACGGAAGCGGTTAGAAGAAACGCCATGATGACCGCCCTCAGTCGTGACGAGCACTGCCGTCACCCCGTCAGCATAGTCACACCTCTCTAGGACGGTTCCCATGTCGGCTGGTCCACAGGTCTCCGCCAGGCAGAAAGCCGCCGGCAATATAGCACTCGCTCTGGGTATTTCGGTCTGGGCGACTCATTTCCTGGTCACTGACGACCTGCTCCAGACATGGGACCCCTATTTCGTGACCACCGGCCGTCTGCTCTCGGCCATGCTGTTTCTGATGACCGCTTATCTGATCCAGTCCGGCGGCCACCCCTTCCGGTCGATACCATCACTGCGGGCTGCGTTTTTTCTGGGTACGGTCGGCATGATGGGTTCGACCATCGCACTGACCCTTGGGGTCAAGTATTCCGGCGCCGTTCCCGCCGCAATTGTCGCTGCGTCCGAACCGATTGTCGCAGCCTTTCTGGCGCGCTTCCTATTTCGCATGCCGCTCGGCCTTTCGGTCATTCTGGGCGCTGTCGTTGCCGTCACCGGCGGCATCTTTGCCACCATCGGAACTTCGGGCGAGAAGCTGAGCGAACTCCGCGGCGGTGAGCTTCTGATCCTTCTCGGCCTCTGCCTGTTCAACTGGTACGCGATTGGGGCACAGCGCTGGATGACAGGCGTTTCACAACTCGGTATCGCGGCCATCACTGTTGCGATCAGCGCGATTGCCATGACGGTCGCGCTTCCGTTTCTGATCCTGACCGGAATTTCCGAGGTTCAGTATTCACTCGATGGCCGTTCCATCGCTTACGTCCTCTATCTCGGCGCTGGACCTGCCGCCTTTGCCCTGTTCTGCTGGCATTGGGGTGTCAGCCGCTGTGGCGTGACTGTTGCTGCGATCTATACCAATCTGGCCCCCATCGTGGTCGTGACCATCCGCATGATTGAAGGCGAACCACCAAAGACAGAACACCTGATCGGCGGCGGGCTCATCATCGCTGGTGTGCTGATCGCCCAACTCATGCCCGCCGTTCCAGGCCGGCGACAAACCAGGGAAGCAACATGACTGCAGCCGCCATGGATGCACCGCGCCCGGTCAAGGTCGTAGGCCTGATCAGCATGGGTCATTGCCTCAACCACATGCTGGTCATCGTCGTACCGCCGCTGGCCGTTACCTGGGTCACCCTGTTTCAGGTCGACTACTTTGCGATCGGTCTGGTGATGGCTGCCACGGCCCTGGCTTCCGCGATTTCCGTGGTGCCCGTGGGTTTTCTTGTCGACCGCGTCCCTGCGCGCTACGTGCTGGTCATCGGCCTCGTTGTCCTCTCGCTTTCCACCATCGGCTTTGGGTTTGCCCAAAGTTATTGGCATCTCCTGGTCTGCGGCGTTTTCGCGGGGCTGGGCAACACGGTCTTTCACCCGTGCGGATACTCGATTCTTTCGGCAACCGTACCCAAACCCTGGCTGGGGCGTGCCTTCAGCGTACACACCTTCGCCGGCTATGGAGGTTTCGCCCTAACCCCGATCATCATCACTCTTTTCGGCCAGGATTGGCGCACCGCTTTGATCCTGCTCGGTGTGCTCGGGCTTGTCGTGGCGTTGGCCATGTTGCTGAACCGCGATGACTTGCACGACGACCGCACGGAATCAGGGACGCCTGCGAATTCAGCAGTCACCAACGACGCCGGGGGCCTGCGTTTGCTGTTCTCGTTACCCGTGATGATGTGTTTCCTGTTCTTTCTCTTCACGACGATCTCGTACTGGGGTTTCGACAGCTTTCTGCCCGCATCACTGTACGAACTTCACGGTGTCGACGTGGAAGATGGCAATTTCGGACTGTCGGTCTTCTTCGGGTTTTCCGCACTCGGCATCCTGATCGGCGGCCTGATTGCCGATCGCACATCCCGCCACGGCCAGATTGCGGCGCTGGGTTTCTCGGTCGCGGCAGTCTGCATCTTTCTCATCGGCGAACTTTCGATCAGTCTCTGGACCATCTTCGCTCTGATCGCTCTGGCCGGAATTGGCGCTGGCGTGGTTACGCCGTCGCGCGACCTGATCGTGCGCAAGGTCACACCCGCCGGACAAACCGGGAAGGTCTTTGCCTTCACAACCATGGCGATGGACACCGGCACCCTGATCGCACCACCCGTTTTTGGCTTCCTGCTGGACCAGGGTGAGACGGTCTGGCTCTTTCGGCTGGCGGCCTTCATGCTCATCCTTTCCATCTTCACCGTCACCGCGACGCGGCATGTCCATGGCCGCATGGAGAAATCCCCATGACCCCCGATGCACTCTCGAAGGCTGCAGCCATCATGATCGCGGCGCGCGATGCCGGCGGCGAATTCGGTCGCCTGCCTGAAGACGTGCGCCCCATCACGGCCGAAGACGGCTATGCCATCCAGGACGAGGTCATTCGCCAGCGCGCCGCATCGGGCCAGGCACTCGCGGGATGGAAAATCGGCTGCACCGTCAAGGTGATGCAGGAAATGCTTGGCCTCGACGGACCCAGCAGCGGCGCTGTCCTTGCTCTCAACACACTCAACACACCCGCACGGATTGCCGCGGCGGGGCTGACCAATCCCGTGGCCGAATGCGAAATCGCTGTGCGCATGGCATCGGACGTGCCGTCGCGCAAAGGCGGCCATAATCAGGAAAGTATCGCCGAACATGTCGGGGCCTGCATGGTTTCGATCGAACTGGCGGAACTGCGTCTGCCCCAGCGCGAATCCATGGCAGTGGGCGAATTGATCGCCGACGACTTTTTCCAGAAGGCCATCGTGCTCGGCCGCGAGGTCCAGGACTGGCGCTCGCTTGATCTCACGGGCGCGCGTGCCACCACCACCGTCTCGGGCCAGTACATGGGTGAAGGTTTCGGTCGCGACATCATGGGCCACCCCTTCGCTGCCCTGGCCTGGCTCGCTGACTCGCTCGCTGCACGTGGCGAACAATTGCGCGCCGGCGAAGTCGTTCTGACCGGTTCCGTCGTCAAAGCCGCTCCGATCGCCGCCGGTGACACCACCAACTGCGCCATCGAGTGTTTGGGCGAAGTCAGCCTGACGC
Organism: Rhodospirillaceae bacterium; assembly: GCA_018700655.1. Lineage (GTDB taxonomy): Bacteria > Pseudomonadota > Alphaproteobacteria > SP197 > SP197 > SP197. The sequence goes on from JABIUG010000090.1 coordinate 10,894, forward strand.
TGGACTAGATACCCACAAGCCTCGCTTTCAGGATGATGTAGAGGGCAGTGTCAGAGCAAATCGGCTTGAGCCTGCCAAGTCTGGCTCGTAGCCTCTGGCGATGAGAAATCCGTTCCGTTATTTCAACAGTTCCCCCGATATCATCCGCCTGACGGTGATGATGTACATCCGCTACCCGCTGTC
>JABIUG010000091.1 GCA_018700655.1 Rhodospirillaceae bacterium
ACTGGACATCGGCGCTCTGCCCGTTGAAAAGGCTCATGTAGGGACCTGGGTCGACCTGATCTGGGGCAACACAATGCTGGATGATCTGGCGATGCAGGCTGGCACAATTGGATATGAATTGCTGACGGCGCTCGGCGGGCGATCCCCGAGGCACTATCGCGGAGGCGATATCTCGTGAACCCGCTCGCTTTGATCGGCCGTGCCTTTCTTGCTTTTCTTTCCGCGACCGGGCGGCTGGTGATCTTTGCTGCCCGCAGCGTGACCCACTGCGTGTTGCCGCCCTGGTATCCGCGTCTGGTGCTGCGCCAGATTATGGAAATCGGCTATTTCTCCCTGCCCGTGGTCGGGCTCACCGCAGTTTTCACCGGCATGGTTCTGGCGCTGCAGAGCTATACCGGCTTTTCACGGTTCGAGGCCGAAAGCGCGATCCCGGCAATCGTGGTCCTTTCGGTTACACGTGAGTTGGGGCCTGTGCTGGCGGGCCTGATGGTTGCCGGACGTGTCGGGGCGGCCATCGCCGCGGAACTCGGCACCATGCGCGTGACCGAACAGATCGATGCGCTGACCACGCTTTCAACCAACCCGTTCAAATACCTGGTCGCGCCGCGTCTGATCGCAGCGACACTGACTCTGCCGATCCTGGTCCTGATCGCCGACATCATCGGCGTCATGGGTGGCTACGTCATTTCGATCAACAAGCTCGGTTTCAACCCGACAGTCTACCTCTCCAATACTTTCGACATCCTGGAGTTCATGGACGTCGTTTCCGGCCTGGTGAAAGCAGCGGTATTTGGTTTCCTGATCGCGCTGATGGGCTGCTACCACGGTTACAACTCGCGACGGGGCGCACAAGGTGTCGGCCAGGCAACAACCTATGCGGTTGTCTCCGGCTCGATCCTGATCCTCACCTTCAACTACATCGTCACCGAGATCTTCTTCGCGCAATGAGCCAGACAACACCCAAGATTCACGTGCGCGGCCTGAAGAAAAGCTTCGGGCGAAAAACCGTCTTGGACGGCGTCGACTTTGATGTCGCGTCCGGTGAGTCACTGGTCATCATCGGTGGTTCGGGCACGGGCAAATCGGTTACGATCAAGTGTATCCTCGGGTTGATCACACCCGACGAGGGTGAAATCGCGATCGACGGCAAAAATGCAGTCGGCCTGCGCGGTGGCGAACGCGATGAACTGATGTCGAAGTTCGGCATGCTGTTCCAGGGCGGTGCCCTGTTCGACAGCCTCTCGGTCTGGGAAAATGTCGCATTCCGCCTGATCCAGGACAAGGTACACGATCGAAAGCAGGCCCACGAAGCGGCAATCGAAACCCTCGGCATGGTGGGTCTCGGGAGTGACGTCGCCACCCTGCTACCGGCGGAACTCTCGGGCGGCATGCTGAAGCGGGTCGCGCTGGCACGCGCGATCGCCGCGCGCCCCGAGATCATCTTCTTCGATGAACCAACAACCGGTCTCGATCCCATCACTGCCGACGTGATCAACGATCTGATCGTCTCGGTCAGTGAAAAACTCGGCGTCTCCGCGATTTCAATTACCCATGACATGGCAAGCGTGCGCAAGATCGCAGACCGTGTCGCCATGCTTCATGCCGGCAAGCTGGTCTGGATCGGACCGGTCGACGAAATTGACGACAGCGGCAATCCCTATGTTGATCAATTCATTCATGGCCGGGCCGAAGGCCCGATCAAGATGGATGTGCGGCGCCCGTGATGGCAGGTGGTTTCTTCTGATGGCTGCTGACACATCCCGGTTCATCTGCCAATCCTGTGGCGCTGAACATCGCAAGTGGGTCGGCCGCTGCGAGACCTGCGGCGAATGGAACTCCGTAACCGAAGAGGCTGCCGCCAAATCTGCTCCCGGTGGCCTGAAGGGCAAAAAGAAGGGCCGCAGGCTCGAGTTCGAAACCCTGACCGGTGCATCCGAACCCCCGCCCCGCATGGCCAGTGGCATCGCCGAACTCGACCGGGTTTTCGGCGGCGGCCTGGTTCCAGGCTCTGCTCTGCTACTGGGAGGCGATCCCGGCATCGGCAAATCGACCATTGCACTGCAGGCCGCCGCCAGACTCTCCAAGGCCGGCGCCAACTGTGTCTATCTCTCGGGCGAAGAGGCGGTCGACCAGGTCCGCTTGCGCGCTCGGCGTCTGGGTCTTGAGAATGCACCGCTGGGTCTGGCCGCTGCGACCAACGTACGCGATATCATCGTCAGCCTTGCCGACCAGAAGACTGATCTGGTGGTCATCGATTCAATCCAGACCATGTTTCTCGACAACCTTGATTCGGCGCCTGGAACCGTGAGCCAGGTGCGCGGCGCGGGTCAGGAACTAATCCGTTATGCCAAGGATTCAGGAACCATCGTGATGCTGATCGGCCATGTCACCAAGGATGGCCAGATCGCAGGGCCCAAAGTGCTCGAACACATGGTCGATACGGTGCTCTATTTCGAAGGCGAACGCGGCCACCAGTTCCGTATTCTGCGCGCGGTCAAAAACCGCTTTGGCCCGACCGATGAAATCGGTGTCTTCGAGATGACCGATCACGGGCTCGACGAAGTGCCGAACCCATCGGCCCTTTTCCTCGACCGGCGCGATGCCGATGTCGCCGGCACCGTTGTGTTTGCCGGGATCGAGGGAAGCCGGCCGATGCTGATGGAGATCCAGGCCCTGGTGGCGCCTTCGGCGCTGGGCACGCCGCGACGGGCAGTTGTGGGCTGGGATTCCGGCCGTCTGGCTATGGTTCTGGCGGTACTCGACACACGCTGCGGTCTTGCCATGTCGGGCCACGACGTCTATCTCAACGTCGCCGGCGGCTTCAGCATTCGCGAGCCGGCGGCCGATCTGGCTGTCGCGGCTGCATTGATCTCGTCTTTGACGGCCAAACCGCTGCCTCATGACGGTATCGTCTTTGGCGAAGTTGGGCTGGCAGGCGAGGTTCGACCGGTCAGCCAGGCCGAAGCGCGCCTCAGCGAAGCTCAGAAACTGGGTTTTGCCAGTGCGATCGTGCCGACCCACAAGAATGCCAAAGGTGTCGGGTCGGGCATGGGTTTACGTGCCATTGGGGAGCTTGGATCCCTGGTGGACCTGATTTACGGCAACGACGGGCGCGAATGAACGAACTGCCACTTACCATTGCCGATATCGTCGCCCTGGGGATCATCTTTCTCTCGGGGTTTCTGGCCTATTTTCGCGGCGCGGCGCGCGAGTTCTTCTTTCTGGCAACCTGGGGCGGCGCAGTCGCGGCAACCGTTTATGCCTATCCCTTCAGCCTGCCCTATGTGACGCGCTTGGTCGGCGATTATCCGCTGATTGCCGCATTGGCCAACGGTGCCGGCCTGTTCGTGATTACCTTGATGGCCCTGACCCTGATTTCCATGGTCGCGGTAAAACGGGCCGAGGATTCCAAGCTCAATGTGCTCGACCGTTCGCTCGGGTTTGTCTTCGGTCTGGTCCGGGGCGTCCTGGTGGTCTGCCTGATCTATCTGCTCTACACCCTGATGGCGCCGGCGGAAGAACATCCACACTGGCTGCAGGAGGCCAAGCTGACGCCGGTTGTGGCTGAAGGCGCCGAGGTCATGCTCGCCCTGGTTCCCGAAGACTGGGGACTGCGCGGCGAACGCGTCGCCCAGCAGTTGAAAGACACATCCTCGGCGATCGAGCCCCTGGTCGACTATGAAGACCTTATCGATCCCCAGCCGCAGGGCCCCGAGTCTGGTAATTCGGAAGAAGAAGGTTATAACGGCGGCGACCGTTCCGCACTCGACGACATGACCGGAGCTGACGAGTGATGCGAGCCTGCCAAGCGTGACCCGTTTTCAGCCACAACACCCATTTGATGATGACCGCCTGCACGAAGAGTGTGGCGTTTTTGGCATTTTCGGAACGGATGACGCAGCCGCCCACGCGGCGCTGGGACTTCATGCCCTTCAACACCGAGGCCAGGAAGCGGCTGGCATCGTCGCCTTCGACGGGGCCCAGTTCCATGTCCATCGCAGCCTGGGGCTGGTCTCTGACGTGTTTGCCAGCGAGGCGGTCATGGATCGGCTCGCCGGCCCCGCCGCGATCGGCCACAACCGCTATGCCACGACCGGCGATACCGTGCGGCGCAATGTCCAGCCGATCTTCGTCGAGACCGACATGGGCGGCCTGGCTCTGGCCCATAACGGCAACCTGACCAACGCCCATATGGTGCGCAAGGATCTGGTCAAACACGGCGCGATCTTCCAGTCGACATCCGATACCGAAATCATTGTGCATCTGGTCGCGCTCTCGGACATGAATGACATGCCGGGCCGTCTGATCGATGCGCTAAAACAGGTCGTGGGTGCGTATTCCCTGGTCGCCCTGACCGAGAACGCCATGATCGGCGTACGTGACCCCCTGGGCGTGCGCCCGCTCGTTCTGGGCCAGCTTGATGGCGCTTATGTGCTGACGTCAGAGACCTGTGCCCTCGATATCATCGGCGCAAAGTTCGTGCGCGATATCGAGCCTGGCGAAATGGTCATCATCGACAGGGACGGCATTCGCTCGCTGCAGCCCTTCCCGGTAGCGAAGAACCGGTTCTGCGTTTTCGAATACATCTACTTCGCCCGTCCCGACAGCCGGGTTGACGGCAAGAACGCCTATGAGGTGAGGAAGAAGATGGGGGCCGAGTTGGCGCGCGAAAGCAGCGTGCCGGCCGATGTGATCGTTCCGGTGCCTGACTCGGGCGTTCCTGCAGCCCTTGGGTATGCCGAGGAGGCCGCAATTCCCTTCGCCCTTGGCATCATCCGCAACCATTATGTCGGGCGGACCTTTATCCAGCCGACCCAGAACATCCGCCATCTCGGCGTGAAGCTGAAACACAACGCCAACCGTGGTGAGCTCGAAGGCAAGCGTGTCGTGCTGCTTGATGACTCGATCGTGCGTGGCACGACCTCAACCAAGATCGTTGCCATGGTGCGTGATGCCGGCGCGACCGAAGTTCATATGCGGATCGCTAGTCCGCCCAACACCAATTCCTGCTTCTATGGGGTCGACACACCATCGCGCGACGAGTTGCTGGCCTCGCGCATGGCCGTCGAAGACATGGCCGACCACATCGGAGTCGACAGCCTGGCTTTTCTCACCGTCGATGGCCTCTATCGGGCCGCCGGCAAGGAAGAAGGTCGCAACAACGACCAACCGCAATATTGTGATGCCTGCCTGACGGGCGACTATCCCATTCCCCTGGTCGATCGTGAGGGCGGGCACGGCGCACGCCAGTTCTCCCTGCTGGACGACCCAAGCTAGTTAAAGCGCCATGAACGAAACATCGGGTTCAAACAGGCTGGATGGCCGGATTGCTCTGGTGACCGGTGCCTCGCGCGGCATCGGTGCTGCGGTAGCCAGGCGGTTCGGTGCCGAGGGCGCGCAACTGGTTCTCGTCGCACGCACCGTGGGGGGTCTTGAAGAGGTCGATGACGACGTGCGCAAGGCCGGTGGAAAACCGGCCACACTGGTGCCTCTTGACCTGGCTGATGGCGACGCGATCGACCGCATCGGGGCAGCGCTCTATGAACGCCACGGCAAACTCGATGTCATGGTCGGGAACGCCGCCATCCTGGGAACGCTGACGCCGACCGGACATATCGAGCCCAAGATCTGGCAACAGGCCTTCGACATCAATGTAACGTCCAACTGGCGCCTGATCCGCAGCATGGATCCACTTCTGCGCCAATCCGATGCCGGCCGGGCAATTTTTGTCACCTCGGGCATTACCGCGATGAACCCGGCCTATTGGGCGACCTATGCCGCGACCAAGGCGGCGCTGGAGGCTCTGGTCGAGTGTTGGGCGGGAGAACTGGGCAAGACCGGTGTCAAAGCCAACCTGCTCGATCCCGGCGTGCTGCGCACCGCCATGCGTGCCCGCGCCTTCCCGGGCGAAGACCCCAAGACGCTGGCCGAACCAGACAGTATCGCGGAAGCCTTTGTGCGGATGGCGCTGCCCTCCTGGACCAAGAATGGCGAACGCGTGACCGCACAGTCGCTGATCTGAGGCTTAACTCTTCTTTTTCTTCTTGGCGTAAGGATTCTTCGGCGCTTTGAAGCGCAGCCGGAGCGGAACGCCCGGCAGGTCGAAATCCGCGCGCAGCCGGTTGACCATGTAACGCTTGTAGGCTTCCGGCAGGTCGGTAACGCGGGTTCCAAAGGCAGTGAAGCTGGGCGGGCGTGTCTTGATCTGGGTGACATAACGCAACTTGACCCGACCACCGCGCACGATCGGCGGGGGATGGGTGGCAAGGACATCCTCGAGCCAGCGATTGAGATCGGCCGTCGAGATTCGTTTGTTCCAGCGTTCATAGGCCGAAACCACGGCCGGCATCAGGCGCTGCGTGCCCTGCCCCTTCAGGGCCGAGAAAGTGACCAGCGGGACGCCGCGAACCTGGGGCAGCAGTTCGCCCAGCCTGAGTTCGAACTCACGGCGAGCCTCAGCCTGATCTTCCACAAGATCCCACTTGTTGATCGCAACCACGATGCCCCGGCCTTCCCGCTCAACAAGGTCGACGAGATTAAGGTCCTGTCGGTCGAAGGCCTGATCGGCCTCGAACATCACGACAACAACATTCGCGAACTGGATCGAGGAGAGACTGCCGGCAACCGACAACTGCTCGACGCGCTCATGGACCCGCGCACGCCGCCGCATTCCAGCGGTGTCGATCAATTCGATGCGCTGGCCCTCATAGGTCCAGCTTGCCGCAATCGAGTCACGCGTTAGCCCGGGTTCTGGCCCGGTGATCATGCGGTCTTCCTTGAGCAGGTGGTTGACCAGCGTCGATTTACCGACATTCGGCCGCCCGATGATCGCCAGACGCAGCGGACTACCATCCTTGATCTTCTCTGACACCTCTGCCGCCTCGGCCAGAGGCAACAGTGTCTCATAAAGTTCACCCATGCCGTTGCCGTGTTCGGCCGAGACCGGAACAGGGTCGCCCAGCCCGAGCGAAAAGGAATCATAGAAACCGGCATCGGCGACACGTGCTTCGGCTTTGTTGGCGACCACAATGACCGGGCACCCGATACGCCGCAGCTCGGCTGCAAAGCGCTGATCGTCCGGCGTTACACCGACGCGAGCATCCACGACAAACAGAAGCACATCGGCATCGGCCAGGGCCTGATCGGTCTGCATCCGCATACGATGAGCGATTGTTCCGGGGTCGGCTTCTTCAAGACCGGCGGTGTCGACGACACGGAAGGTGAGCGGCCCGATATTGCCTTCGCCTTCGCGCCGGTCGCGCGTTATGCCCGGGCGCGCGTCGACAATGGCTGCCCGTTTGCCGGTCAGTCGGTTGAACAGAGTCGACTTGCCGACATTCGGCCGTCCGACGATAGCGACCGTGAATGTCATGGATTACCTAAGGGCGATAATTTCGCCCGAGCCCTCGATAAAGAACACGGTCTCGGACGCAACGACCGGCGACAGGGGCAAGCCGCTACCGAGATCAACCATGCCCAGGATTTCGCCGGTATAGGGTGAGACAGCTGCTGCCATCCCGTTGGTTCCTGCCACCAGCAGTCGATCGCCGGCCAAAACCGGGCCGGACCAGTGGATCGGACCATCACGGTCTTCCGGGTCTTCGAACTGTGGCAGACCAGAGACCCAGCGAATGCGGCCATCCTCGCGGAACAGGCAAACGACAAAACCGTCGGTCGTGATGACATAGAGATAGTCGCCGGCAATCCAGGGCGTCTGCACGCCGGAAATATCACGTTCCCAGAGACGCCCACCGCTGGCCAGATCGATCGCCACAAGACGCCCGCTGTGGCTGACCGCATACACCAGGCCACGATCAATCACCGGGCTGCCGTTGATGTCGTTCAGTGCGGCGAGCGATCCGAGCCGGGCCGAATAGGCCAGCGTGTCTGCCCACACGACACGACCGTTCTCGGCACGCAACGCATAAATCTCGCCCGATGAATAGGTCACGACAACGATCGATGCAGACACTGCAGGGCTGCCGCCTCCGAGCAGACCGGCGAGTTCTTCAAGGCCGCGATGAGACCACAGCACCTCGCCCGTATCGGCATCGAGCGC
>JABIUG010000092.1 GCA_018700655.1 Rhodospirillaceae bacterium
AGAGGGAAAAGATCAAAAAACTCACCATCCAAACCCGCCGCTTGAACCATCAACAACAAGCGGCTTAACATCAAATCCAGATGAGCCAGATACTCAATTAGAAAACAAACTCACGCGTCCCAAATGTTCTGACGACGGACAGACCGGGTTTGGTCGCCCGAAAGGTGCTCCAGGCTCGCCGGGCAAGATCGTACTGCGACTCGTTTACCCGCTGCTCGTTGCCCCACAGCGTGCCCAATTGTTCTGGAGTCAACTGGCCCAGCCCAATGAACCGATCGATGCCGGGGAAGCGGTCGGTCGAAATCAGCCAGATTCGGTCATGATGTTCCGGACAATCGGCAAGCGTCGCGAGCAGGCGGATCAGGACGGACTGATCGTAGATGTCGTGCTCGAACCACAAGACAACGCGTTGATAATCGCTCAGGCGGGTCAGCCCGGCTTCGGCAGCGTCGAGTTTCCGGTTGGTTTCTTCGGTGGGGTCACCCAGAACATCGACGATGTATGCAAGCCTGGCGTCGCGGAAGATCGTTGCATCCTGCGTTGCGGGAACCAGGCCCCGGCAGACCGGATCGGCAAATTCCAGGAAGTCGCCCTCGATCCCTGCTGCCTTCAGGTCATCGCGGATGTCGCTGCCGCACCGGATATGGAGCGTGGGCATCGCTAGGCCAACAGACCCAGCACGATGCCCAGCGCGATCAGACAGAAGCCGGCCAGGATGACGCGGACCATGCCCATCTGGAATTTCGGATGGGAAAGGTCACCTTGGTCACGTTGCGTCTTGGTGATGCCGATGTTGAAGAGGTTGCCCAACGAAAGAACACCGAACCCCACCAGCAAGACACCCAGGGTCAGAAAAACCAGCGCAGCAATACCCATCAAATCACTCCGTCCTGTTGCCTTGATTACGGTGTGGCGCCGGGATGCACCATCAGGCCAGTGCCGCGATCAGCGCATCGAGGGTTTCGTTGGGTTGCTCGGACATCATCATGTGACCGCAGTCTTTCAGCACGATCATTTTGGCGTCGGGAAGGGCCGCCATCAGATCACCGGCGCGGCGGGGCGGTGTCATCATGTCGCCGTCACCCAGGATCAGGGTTGCCGGGCAGGTTACCTTCGCGGCGGCTTCCAGTCCTGTCGTGTAGTCGTTGCAGGCCTTCATATCGTTGTGGAGCACGCCGTCGCCGCCACGCTCGAGCAGGCGCAGGCCGCCGCCGGTAACCCAGATACCCGGCGCCTTGTTGCCCCCGATCTGGGCGACCTTGCTGTGGCCCCAGATGTTGACCATGTCGTAGGCCGCGTGGTTGTTCGCTTCGGCATTGTCGAGCAGGGCATCGGCAACCAGCATCGGGATCGAGATCCCCAGCATCACAATGCGCACGATCCGGTCGGGGTATCGCGCGGCTATTTCCAGAACCGGCAGCGAACCCATGGAATGGCCCGCCAGTACCGCGGTCTTGACCCCGGCGGCATCCATCATGCGCACGATCCAGTCGGCAATGTCGCTGATGGTCTCGAGCAAGGGCCCGCCGGAATTGCCGTGGCCGGGCAGGTCAACCGCCAGCACGGCATGACCGCGATGGGCAAAGTAACGCGCCTGGGCTGACCACACGGTGCGGTTCATCGAGGCCCCGTGGATGAAAATGATGGTCGGCAGTGCGGGGTCGAAATCCCGCCCTCCCGTTGCAGCAAAGACCGGATGTCCGTCGACGTTGAGTTCCAGTGCCATGGGTCTAGGCCTTCATGGCGGCGCGCAGGCCGCGGTTGAGGTCGTCCTTGAGATCGTTCACATCCTCCAGCCCGATTGAGAGGCGGACGAGGCCTTCCGAAATGCCGGCGGCCTTGAGCGCGTCGGCTTCGACCTGCTGATGGGTCGTCGAAGCCGGGTGGATGACCAGCGATTTGGCATCACCGACATTGGCCAGATGGGAGAAGAGCTGCAGGGCCTCGATGAAGGCCGCACCAGCCTTGCGACCGCCCTTGACCTCGAAGCTGAAGAGCGAGCCGCAGCCCTTGGGCAGCAGGCGTTTGGCGACCTCATGATCTGGATGATCGGGCAGCTCGGGATAACCCACACTCTCGACCGCTTCATGCTCCGAAAGAAACGCAACGATCTCGCGGGCGTTCGCGATATGGCGGTCCATGCGCAGCGGAAGCGTCTCGACGCCCTGGAGCAGGTGGAAGGCGGTGGTCGGGCTCATGCAGGCGCCGAAATCGCGCATGCCTTCGGCACGGGCACGCATGATCATTGCGGCGGGTCCGAACTCCTCGGCGAAATCGAGGCCGTGGTAGCCGTCATAAGGTTCGGTCAGGGTCGGGAACTTGCCCGAGGCTTCCCAGTCGAAGCCACCGCTGTCGATCAGTGCGCCACCGATCGCGATGCCGTGGCCGCCCAGGAACTTCGTCACCGAATGCATCACGATATCGGCGCCCATGTCGAACGGGCGCGCCAGATAGGGCGTGGCAAACGTGTTGTCGATCATCAGCGGAATGGCCGCTTCATGGGCGACCTCGGCAATCACCGGGATATCCATGACCTCAAGGCCCGGGTTGCCCAGGGTCTCACCATAGACCAGGCGTGTTTCGGGGCGGATCGCTTTACGGAAGGCATCGGGGTCGCGTGGATCGACCAGCGTGGTCGTGATGCCAAAACGGGGCAGGGTGTACTGGAACATGTAGTTGGTGCCGCCATAGAGCGAACCCGACGACACGATATGGCCGCCCTGGCCCATCAGGGTCACGATCCCCAGATGGATCGCCGCCATGCCGCTGGCCGTGCAGACCGCACCGACACCGCCTTCAAGGCCGGCAAGTCGTTCCTCGAGCACGGCGACGGTGGGGTTCGAGATGCGCGAATAGATATGGCCGGGACGCTCAAGATTGTAGAGCGCCGCAGCGTAGTCGCTGTCGGGGAAAACATAGGATGTCGTCTGATAGATCGGCACGGCGCGCGCGCCGGTCGCCGGATCGGGCTGTTGCCCGCCGTGCAGCGTCAGGGTGTCGAAGCCGACATACTTGGGACCCGCCATGGGCTGTTCTCCGTTCGAGTTGGGCGGAACCTAGAGCGGATTGAGACAAGATTGAAGCGCGCCCGGTCTGTTTCCCTTGGCCCGGCCCGTCTGCTGGGCTACCTAACCGGGACAAGATTTGGGGATGAATGCGATGACACGCGAGATCAATTCGGTTGCCGTAATCGGTGGTGGCACCATGGGTGCCGGGATTGCCGGAAAATGCGCTGATGCCGGTTGCAGGGTGCTGCTGCTCGACATCAACGAAGAGGCGGTTGCCAAGGCGATGGAGCGCGTCACCGGCGGACGCTCGCCCGCAATCGAAAACCCCGAAAGTGCCAAGCTGATCGAAACCGGCACGTTCAACCAGCTCGACCGCATCGCCGGTTACGACTGGGTCTGTGAAGCGGTGATCGAAGATCTCGCGACCAAGCGCGATTTCTTCGAGAAGCTCGATGCCGCACGCAGCCCCGGGTCGGTGATCTCGACCAACACCTCGGGCATCCCGCTGCGCTCAATCGTGGAAGGCATGCCCGAACAGCTGCGCCGCGACGTTGTCGTCACCCATTTCTTCAATCCCGTAAAGGTGATGAAGCTGCTGGAGGTTGTTCCCGGCCAGGACACGACACCGGATGTTGTCGAAGCCATAGCGGCCTTCGGTGCGGACAAGCTCGGCAAGGGTGTCGTCCATGCCAAGGATACGGTGAACTTCATCGGCAACCGGATCGGTTGTTTCTGGATGCTCTCTGGCCTCCACAAGGGAAAGAAGGCACGCCATGAGGGCAGCCTTTCGATGGAGACGATCGATGCGGTGATGTCGGTCCCGGTCGGCCTGCCGCCCACGGGGCTCTATGGACTGATCGATCTGATCGGTCTCGACATCATGGATTTTGTCGGCAAGAACCTCGCGGTCAACCTGCCTGACGGCGACATCGGCCATGGCTTCACGTCGTTCCCGGCCGAAGAACAGGCCATGCTCGAGCGCGGTCAGCTCGGGCGCAAGACCGGCGGTGGTTTCTACCGCGTGACCAAGATGGATGACGGCGCGAAGTTCAAGGAGACCTTTGATCTCGACACCGGCGACTGGCGGCCCACAGGGCAGCCTGTTGTCACCGAGGCGCACTCCACGCTCGGCGGATTGATGGCAGCCGAAGACGCGTCCGGTGCGTTCGCACGCGACCTGATGGGAGGCACTCTGCTTTATGCAGCAGACCTCGTGCCGCAAATCGCTGACGATCTCGTCAACATCGACCGTGCCATGCGCTGGGGTTTTGCCTGGCAGCAGGGCCCATTCGAGATGATGGACGAACTGGGTGTGCCGATGATTATCGAGCGGTTGGCCTCGATGGATGTGGCTTTGCCCGCCATGCTCCAGGTCGCCCGGGATGCCGGTGCTTCTTCGTTCTACCGCAACGAGGGAACGCAATATCTGGGCCGCGACGGCGGCTGGCACCAGGTGCCAGCCTGACGATCGGGGAAGTCACGCGGCTCAGGGGTCGACGGCGACCAGCGTCAGGTCGACGGTGCCGTCATCTGCGCGCTTGAGCGTGATTTCGGCTTCCTCAAGGATACAGATGCCTGAATCTGGCAGGCATGCACCAAAGGTCAGACCCATGACGGCGGGCCCCGTCAGATATTCGGAGTCGAAGGCGAGGGACTGCAGTACAGGGCCTTCGAAATAGTCGCCCTGGACCATCAATACGCTGGGCAGATCGTCCAGCCAGATCATCTGGTCGTCGCGCGGCGTCAGGCCGATGCCAAGCTGGCCATTCAGCTTCACATCGTTGGTCGGCAGCACGGCAATCACCAGCTTGTTGCCGGCTTCAAGATGGGTCTGCACGTTGACGCCGGTCGGTGTGACCAGCGACGCGACTGTGTCTGCCTGTGCGGTCGACGCAAGAAACGCGAACGCAAGCAAAACGGCGATGGTGGTCTTCAGACGTGTCATGTCATCCCGATTCCGGCTTATCCGGTACGCATTACATAGTTTGCACGGCCACCTGAGGCCAAGTCACGTTCGATTGAAACCCTTCGCATCTCGTCAACTTACCGTTTTGGCAAGTTTGATGCTTTGCCGCAGCGGTCGGTGGCGAAGCTGTGACCAGCGTTTGAGCGCAACTTTGTCTGCTCAGGGCGTAGTCTTCCTGCAACAACAAGGGAGACGTGACCCCAACGGGGTCGTGTTTTGATGGAACAAGGCCCTGCACCCGACAGCAGGACCCTGAGGGGCGGCAGATCCCCGTCCACACCAGTCCCCTCGATCGCCGCCCTGCCTCAACGCAGCGCTGGACCTGTCCAGTGCTGCGTTGCGCTATTTTGGATACCGGAGTCCAGCTGGACACGCTGCCAATTGGATTGATTCCGCGCTGGTGGCTATGGGCGTAAGATGATGGCGGTGATGATGTTGAGGGGTTGAGGAGAAGCATGCCGGGTTCGACCAACTGGAATGCAACGCAACAGCAGATGTTTCACGAAATCTCTGATCCCCTGGGCATCACCTATGATCCGGGCAGCACGCTCGATGTCGTCCAGGAACCGGGATACATCGATTCTCCCATTGAGACCCACGACTTCGCGACCGCCGCGCTTGGCGCGCTCGGTATGGCGACCGCAACGATCGGCAAGATGCGGGGACTGGGTTCGCAGAAGCTGCGTCTTGACCGGCGTCATGCCGAGCTGATGCTCAATTCGGTCGCCTATCATTTTCAGGAAGGCTGGCAGCTCGACATTTCGCCCGTGCACACACCCGTCAACAACTTCTTCGAGACCAAGGACGGTCGGCATGTCGTTTACAACGGTGCCTATACCAAACTGCGCGAAGGCATTCTGAAGTTCCTGAACTGTGTCGGGGACCATGATGGCATCGCCGCCGCAACGATGCGGTTTGACGCCCAGGACCTGGAGGACCAGTTATCCGAACTTGGCCTTTGCTCGGCAATTGTACGCGACAAGGAGGAATGGCTCGGCCATCCCCAGGGCCGTGCGCTTGTCGATGTGCCGGTGATAGAACTCACAAAAATTGGAGACGGCGAACGGGTTCCGCTGTCCGACGACGTGTTTCGTCCGCTGGGCAAGGTGCGTGTGCTGGAATTCGCGCGCGTCCTTGCCGGACCAACGGTTGGCCGCAACCTGGCCGATCAGGGTGCCGATGTGGTTCACGGTCGCCATCCTTATCTCGATCACATACTTCCGTTCGAGGTCGAAACCGGGTAGGGCAAGAAATCGACCTATCTTGATTTTGCGGCCGACCATGATCGAAGTTTGATCCTGAAGTTGCTGGAGAACGCCGATGTTGTGATCGACGGACTGCGTCCCGGGGCGTTGGCCAAAGCAGGTTTATCGGTCGAGGAATTGACACGGCTAAAGAAGAATCTCATCTGCGTCGAAGTGGATTGTTATGGTTTTCAGGGCCCGTGGGCGGGCCGCAGAGGCTGGGAACAGCTCGCCCAATCCTGCACAGGTCTCGCCAGTATTCACAGCGCGGGACGAGAACAACTCAGTCTCGTGCCAGCCTATTTCAACGATTACGGTACGGGTTTTCTTGGCGCTCTGGGCGTGATGGCTGCGCTGATTCGACGCTCGACCGAGGGTGGAAGCTGGCTGGTGCGTGTCGCACTGGCCAAGACAGTGATGCTTGCGACACGATACCGGGACAACACAGAAACGCCTGTGCCGATCACACAGGACGATCTGGAGCGTTATCTTGTCGATCAGGATAGTCCGCTTGGTTTGCTGACTCGTGTTGCGCCGCCCGTAGAGTTCGAAACGACGCCATCAATGAGCATGAAAGCCGGCACCATGCCTGGTTCCGATACCCTGAAACTGGGTTGGGGCCCCGACCGGCTCTATCCGACGCGGGTGCCACATCGTCCGACAGAGATTTTCAAGCTCAGGCAGATTCACTGGAAGGCCGATCAGGCTCTGTGATTGTTTGTTGTTGTTTCTTTAGCCTCAGGCGCCGGCACTCGCTCCGCTCGTTTGGCTAACGCGCCGTTGGCGCGGGCTCGCGGCGTTAGCCAAACGAGCGAGAGCCGGCGCCTGAGGCTGAAGAAACAAGACAAACAGCCGCGCCACTGGACAAATCACCCGCCGTGCACGACATAACCTTCTGAACCCTTACCCCTCGGCATCCAACATGACGATCATCGCGGACGAGGTCGCGCGCCGGCGCACCTTCGCCATCATCTCTCACCCGGACGCGGGCAAGACGACGCTGACCGAAAAGCTGTTGCTGTTCGGTGGTGCGATCCAGTTGGCGGGTGCCGTGAAGGCGCGCGGCGCTCGCCGTCGTGCGCGCTCGGACTGGATGAAGGTCGAACAGGAGCGGGGTATCTCCGTTACCGCCTCGGTGATGAGCTACCAATATGCCGATTGCGCCTTCAACTTGCTCGATACGCCGGGCCATGAAGATTTCAGCGAAGACACCTACCGGGTGCTGACGGCGGTCGACAGCGCCGTCATGGTGATCGATGCGGCCAAAGGCATCGAAACCCAGACGCGCAAGCTCTTTGAAGTCTGCCGTCTTCGCGACATGCCTATCGCGACCTTTGTCAACAAGATGGACCGCGAGGCGCGTGATCCCTTTGAGCTGATCGACGAGGTCGAGCAGACCCTGCAGATCGAGGTCACGCCGGCCAGCTGGCCGATCGGCATGGGCCGCGAGTTCCTGGGCTGCTACGACCTGATCAACGACCGCCTGATCCTGATGGCCCGCAGCAAGGGCGATGTCATTGGCGAGGGCATCGCCTGCCAGGGCCTTGATGACCCCAAGCTCGATGAGTTGTTGCCCGAGCATGCCGTTTCCGAACTGCGCGAGCAGGTCGAGATGGCGCGCGGCCTGTTGCCGCCGTTTGACCGGGAGGCCTATCTCGCCGGCAACCTGACACCGATGTATTTCGGCAGCGCACTCAACAATTTCGGTGTGCAGGAGTTGCTCAACGGCCTGGTCGGTTATGCACCCACGCCCAGGTCCCAGCCAACCCAGCAACGTCCGATTGAGCCGACCGAGGACAAGGTCGCCGGCTTCGTGTTCAAGATCCAGGCGAACATGGATCCCAAACATCGCGACCGTATTGCTTTCGTGCGCCTGGCATCAGGCCACTTCAAACGCGGCATGAAACTCAAACATCACCGCACCGGCAAACAGATCGTGATGCACAATCCGCTGATTTTCCTGGCCCAGGATCGCGAGGTCGCCGAGGAGGCCTTTGCCGGCGACATCGTCGGCATCCCCAACTACGGCAATCTTCATATCGGTGACGCCCTGACCGAAAGTGAGGATCTCGCCTTCACAGGCATTCCGAGCTTTGCGCCCGAACATCTCCAGCGCGTTCGCGCGACCGACCCGATGAAGGCAAAACATCTGGGACGCGCCTTGCAGCAGTTGGCCGAAGAAGGCGCGGCACGCGTCTTCAAGCCGGTCATGGATGCCGACTGGGTCGTCGGGGTCATGGGGCCGCTGCAGTTTGATGTCCTGGCCGATCGCATACGCACGGAATACGAGGTGCCGGTCCGGTTCGAGCCGGCCAGTCTTTACACGGCACGCTGGCTCGGCGGTGCCCCGCATCAGACGATCAAGGACTTTGCCGACTCCAACCGCGGTGCCATGGCCTATGATCACGCCGGCCAGCCGGTATTCCTGGCGCGCAATGCCTGGCATCTCGACAAGGCTCAGAGCGATGCCCCGGCGATTTCGTTCCTGAAGGTCAAGGAGCAGGTCCACACCGAAACGGCCGCGGCGGCATAACGCCATGGCCGTGCGTTTGTGCAAGATTGCATTGCTGGCCTGCTACACGCTGCTGCTTGGCCTGATCGCCTTTGGCAACATCACCGACTACGGCAGCAACCGGCCCTTTGTGCAGCATGTGCTGGCGATGGACACGACCTTCCAGAGTCCCGGTGTCATGTGGCGCGCGATCGCCGATCCGACACTGCAGGCGATCGCCTATCTGGGCATCATCGCGACCGAGACGGTTGCAGCACTTGTCTGTAGTGCCGGGGTGATCCGTCTATTCCGTCGCCGTCGTGCTTCGGCTGAAACCTTCGACGCTGCCAAATCGCTCGCGATCTGCGGCGTCACGCTCTCGCTTGTGCTTTGGACCGGTGGGTTTCTTGCGGTTGGCGGCGAATGGTTTGCCATGTGGCAATCGGGCACCTGGAACGGTGCAAGCTCGGCAGCACGTTTCCTTCTGGCAGGCGGGGTCGCCTTGCTCTTCCTGATCCAGCCGGACCGCGAGCTCCTGGCGTGATCCTTTACGGACGGAGGGGCTTGAGTCACGGCGCGACCAATCTTGTCGCGGTCATGAGCCCTGAAGGACTTGCTGCAGTGATCGCGGCGCTCGATTTTGATCCCGCTGATATTCGCACCGAGTTCTATCCCGGCCTTCTGCCACAGTATCATGAGAAGGCTGCCGACGGCCTTGAGCGCTTCATTGCGCGCCATGGCATCAATATCCTCGACTTCGAAGCCTGGACGACCAAGAAGAGCGAACTTGGCGATGTGATCTATCGCTGATCGCTGCTTGCGTTAGTCTGCGCCGCATTGGCGACCGAGATCCGGGCCCAACAGGAGACTGCCGATGACCGAACTCCCGTTCACCACGCCCGAAGACGTCGGTCTGTCGTCAGAGCGCCTGGCGCGGATTCGCACCTTGATGCAACGGTATGTCGATTCCGGGAAGTATCCCTGGGCGATGGCCGCGGTAATCCGCCATGGCGAGATCGCTTACTGGGACCAGATTGGCCTTTCGGATGTCGCGGCCGGCCGGGCAGTCGCAGCCGACGACATCAGCCGGTTCTATTCGATGACCAAGCCGATCACGGCCGTTGCGGCCCTGCAGCTCTACGAACTGGGCCTCTACCAGCTTGATGATCCCGTCGGCGACTACATCCCGGCCCTGGCCGATATGGAAGTGCGTGTCGCAGAAGACGAAAACGGCATGCGCACCGAACCGGCTGCACGGGCGATCACTGTGCGCGACCTCTTTTGCCACACGGCCGGATTTACCTATGGGTTCTCCACCGGCGATCGGTTGTCGCGGCTCTACAACGAACACCGCGTCGACTTCAACAGTGGCGATGGTCCGCTGGCCGATGTCGTGGCGCGGCTGGCCGAACTGCCGCTCGATCACCATCCCGGTGCGCGCTGGACTTATGGCGTGTCGATCGACGTGCTGGGCCACCTGGTCGAAGTGCTTTCGGGCAAAACCTTCGATCGTTATCTCGCCGAGAACATCTTTGCTCCGCTTGATATGACCGACACCTTCTTTCAGCTTCCGCCCGATCGCATGGACCGGTTTGTGCCCTGTTACGGTCGCACGATCGAAGACAAATTCGTTCGCATCGAAGGCACCAAGGATAGCCCCCATGCTTCGGGCGTGACCTGTTTTTCCGGGGGCGGTGGCCTTCTGTCGACCATGCGCGACTACCTGCGTTTCTGCGACATGCTGCGGAGTGAAGGCGTGCTCAACGGAGAACGTATTCTGGGGCGGCGCACGGTCGAATACATGGCGACCAACCATATGCCTGACGATGGCGATCTCACGACGATGGGCCAGGAGACATTTTCAGAGACAAGTTATGCCGGGATCGGATTCGGGCTGGGCGTCTCGGTTGTGCTCGACCCCGCAGCGGCGCAGACCATGTCTTCGCCCGGCGAGTTCGCCTGGGGCGGCATGGCTTCGACCGCCTTCTGGATCGATCCGCTGGAGGATCTCGCTGCGGTCTTCCTGACCCAGCTTGTTCCGTCTGCGGCTTATCCGATCCGCCGCGAGTTCCGCGTTCTGGTCAATCAGGCGCTGATCGACTGACTGGCGGCAGATCGCGCAGGCCCATGGGTTCGTCACCGGCTTCCCCGACGATCCAGTCGCAAAACGCTGCCGCACAGGATGACAGTTCGCGCGAGGCACGCCAGGTCAGGTATTGGCATTCCCGTGGGTGTTGCACATCAGGGGTCAGGCGGACGAGATCGCCGCGTTCCAGCGAGCGGCGTATCAGGTGGGCCCAGCCCAGCGCGACCCCTTGTCCGTCGATCGCCGCCTGAATCATGTTGGGGTAGGCGTTGAAGATCAGAGCGTCGGCATTGCGCCGTGGCATGGCGATGCCGTGGCTGGCAAACCAGCTCCGCCAGGGCATCCAGGTCGGGTCGATATCATCGAGATGGAGCAGGGTCTCACCCAACAGATCGACTGACGTAGCAGGGGGCGTGCGGTCCTCCAGGTAGTCCGGGCTGGCTACGGGGATGACGAGATCGTCGAACAGCTTGATCGATCTGAGCCCGGGCCAGCGGCCGTTTCCGAAACGGACGGCAAGATCGACCTCGCTTTGGAGCGGGTCGGTATAGGGGTCGGCTGCGAGCAGGCGCAGTACGCTGCCGGGCCGGTGCTGGCGAAAACCCGCGACACGTGGCATCAGCCAAAGCGAGGTCAGGGCCACACTGGCTGCGACCGTGACTGTGTCTGCAGTGCCGGTGCGGCGCAGATCAGCGGCACTTTCGGCGATCGAGCGAAGGCCGTTCGTGACCGCTTCATGGAAGCGTTCGCCTTCTGGCGTCAGGCCCAGGGGGCGTGACCCCCGCCGGAATAATAATACGCCCAGGTTGTCTTCGAGATTGCGAATCTGTCGACTGACCGCGGCCTGGGAGATTCCCATCTCTTCAGCGGCATGCGTGAAGTTCTGGTATCTGGCAGCGGCCTCAAAGGCGACCAGGGCCGTGGTCGGCGGGAGTTCACGGCGTAATCGTTCCATAACTTCAGTTTATGTTAGCTGCGACTATTTCTGAACTAGTTTCTTCGCGGTTACGTCGTAATGATGGTGCATCAACGTTTGCCTGGAGTGTGCTCGATGAGCGATGTGTCGACCTTCCCGTCTGCCCGTGACTTTGACCCTGCCGCGCTCGACGCGGTCAATCGCGATTATGGCGACGCCCGGCCGCTTCCGGCCGAGGCCTATGTCTCGCCCTCCTATTTCGAAGCCGAACGTGCGCGGCTGTGGTCACGCAGCTGGGTCTGCCTCACCGCCGGTGCCTACGTCCCCAATCCGGGCGATGTTCAGCCGCTTGATCTCGTTGGTGTCCCGCTTTTTGCGATCCGTGGCCGCGACGGCGAGGTCCGCGTCTTTCACAATGCCTGCCCGCATCGTGGCATGAAGCTTGTCAGCGAGCCCGGCAACGCCGGCGCCCTGATCACCTGCCCCTACCACAACTGGGCCTTCGGCTTTGGTGGCGAGTTGCGCCAGACGCCCCATATCGCCGGCATGGGAAAACACGAGTGTGCGGGTTTTGACAAAGCCGGTTTCAAGATCAAGCAGGTGCGTTCGGCGGTCTGGTTCGATCAGGTCTTTGTCAATCTCAGTGGTGATGCCGAGCCGTTCGAGGATTACATTGCGCCCGTGGCAGAGCGCTGGGCCGCGTTCGACAGCAGCCTGATCCGCCATGGCGGTGAGGATTCGATCATGCATTTTGATCTCGAATCCAATTGGAAGCTGGCGGTCGAGAACTTCTGTGAGGCCTATCACCTGCCCATGGTCCATCCCGCTCTCAACACTTATTCCAGGCTGGAAGATCACGAGAACATCGAGGAAGAGACCTATTCGGGTCAGGTCAGCCTGGTCTATGCGCCCGATCGTGGCGACCATGTCCTGCCGCGTTTCCCGGATCTGCCCGATCACTGGACGACCCGCGCGGAATACATCGCGCTTTACCCCAACGTCCTTCTCGCCATTCATTACGATCACTTCTATGCGGTCCGCATCCTGCCCAACGGCCCGGATGGCTGCCACGAAACCTTCGATCTCTATTATGTCGGCGATGAACCGACCCAGCCCGGCAGCGCCAACCTGCGCGCCACCGTGCGCGAAACCTGGCGCGAGGTTTTCCAGGAGGACGTCGATGTCGTTGAGGGCATGCAGAAGGGCAGGGCCTCGCCGGGCTTTGATGGCGGAGTATTCACACCAGTCCTCGAAGGTCCCTCCCATTGCTTCCACCGCTGGACCGCCCGCGCCATGATGTGAGCCATGGCCGGTCGCGTTCCGCTCCGGCCTGAACCGGAGGGATCGGATGACCGACCAGGGACGGCCACGTCTGGGTGAATTGCTGCTCGGCACCGAGGGCCTCGCGCTGATGCGGCTTGCCTTTACCGGTGAGGAGGCGGCGCGGCGGGATCGGGTCGCGGAAATGCGCGATCTGCTCGACCGCATGGACGACGATGACGCGCTCGCCGACTGGCTCGACGGCGAAGAGCATGGCCTCGACCTGGGCTACGCCATCTGGGCGGAGACCTATGACGACCGCATGCGGCTGGTGACGGTCGAAAGTGACGCCGTGCAGGGGTTCATCGATCAGTTGCCCGAAGGAGCCGAAGTGCTCGATGCAGCCTGTGGCACGGCGCGCCATGGCGCCTATGCGGCGTCGCGGGGCCATCGGCTGACCGGAGTCGATCGCTCGGTCGACATGCTCGCCAAGGCTGGTGCCAAGCTGCCGGACACGGTGTTCCTGGAGGGCGATCTCGAGGCGTTGCCGGTTCCCGATGCCGCTTTCGACGCTGTGCTGTGTGGCCTCTCGCTGGTTCATCTGCCAGAACTCGACCGGGTGTTTGCGGAATTTGCGCGGGTATTGCGGCCCGGTGGCACACTCATCATCAGCGATATCCACCCCATGCCGATCACGCTCGGCTGGCAGGCCCAGTTCCGCGGCACTGACGGCCTCCCGGTGTTCATCCGACTCAACCGCCATTGGCTATCGGACTACGTTACGGCGGCCTCGACGGCCGGGCTCATGGTCTCGGCCTGCATAGAGCCTCAGCTCACCGCGGAGTCGGTCCGCACACCTGCGGGCGAGTACCTCGCCGAGGCCAACCGGCAGGCCTGGGTCGGCATCCCGGCCGTGGTCGTGTGGCGCTTCACCAAGGCTTGAGCCCGTCTTGCATCGGCCGGACGGTTTATTGTATGGTCATTCAACAAACACAGATTCCCGTGATCCGGAGATTTCCATGGCCGCTCTTGATGCGAAGACCGCTGACCTCTTTCCGGTCGACAACTTCACCGACGATCCCACGACGACCTTCACCCTGCCGTCGCCCTGGTACTTCAAGCCGGAGGTGTTCGAGAAGGAGAAGGAGGAGATCTTCTTCAAGTCGTGGCGTGTGGTCTGCCATGCCAGCGAGCTCGCCAATCCGGGCGATTACGCCACGGTCGATATTCACGGCCAGGGTGTTTTTGCGCTCCGCGGGCGCGACGGCAATCTGCGCGCCTTCTACAATGTCTGCCAGCACCGCGCGCACGAGTTGCTGCAGGGCAGCGGCAACGTCAAGGCGGTCATCACCTGCCCCTATCATGCCTGGGCCTACGGCAGCGATGGCGCGCTGCGCACGGCGCGCAACTGCGAGAACGTGAAGGGTTTCGACAAGGCAGATTTCGGCCTGAAATCCGTGCGTATCGAGGAACTCTGCGGCCTGATTTTCTTCAATCTGGACGATGACGCGGTACCATTGGCTCAGCAGGCTCCTGGCCTTGAGGCTGACATACGCGCGCAGATTCCATACTGGGATGAACTGGAGCTGACCGACATCTATGATTTCGGCGGGCGCCCCATCGAAGCCGGCTGGAAGGTTGTCGTCGACAATTATGTCGAATGTTACCACTGCGCCGGCGCACACCCCCGACACATCATAGTACTCTGCCCCGCTGCCGGGGGG
>JABIUG010000093.1 GCA_018700655.1 Rhodospirillaceae bacterium
CGAGCAGATGATGATGCAGTTGTCGGCGTGGTCACGCACGACCTCCATCTCGTATTCCTTCCAGCCGACGACCGATTCCTCGATCAGGACCTCGGTGGTCGGGCTGGCCTCAAGGCCACGGCGCACGATGTCTTCGAACTGCTCGCGGTTATAGGCGATGCCGCCGCCGGTGCCGCCCATGGTGAAGCTGGGCCGGATGATCGCGGGCAGGCCGATCACTTCCAGCGCGCCCTGGGCGTCGGCCGGAGTATGGGCCAGCACGCTTTTCGCACTTTCCAGGCCGATCTTGGCCATCGCGTTGCGGAAGAGCTCGCGGTCTTCGGCCTTGTCGATGGCTTCGCGGCTGGCGCCGATCAGCTCTGTGCCGCAGGCATCGAGCACACCCATCTTGGCGAGCGACAGCGCGGTGTTGAGGCCGGTCTGGCCGCCCATGGTCGGAAGCAGCGCATCGGGGCGTTCCTTCTCGACGATCTTGGCGACCATCTCAGGCGTGATCGGCTCGATATAGGTGGCATCGGCCATCGACGGATCGGTCATGATCGTCGCCGGGTTCGAGTTCACCAGGATGACCCGGTAACCTTCTTCCTTCAGCGCCTTCACGGCCTGGGTGCCCGAATAATCAAACTCGCAGGCCTGACCGATAATGATCGGCCCTGCGCCGATGATCATCACGGATTCGATGTCGGTACGTTTAGGCATCGGATTCCATGGCTGCGATGAAGTTTTCGAAGAGGTAGCGGCTGTCCTGCGGGCCGGGGCTGGCTTCAGGGTGGTACTGGACCGAAAAGACCGGTTTGCGCTCGACCTTCAGGCCCGCGAGCGTGCCGTCGAACAGGCTGACATGGGTTGCGGTCACGCCGGCAGGCAGGCTGTCGGCATCGACCACGAACCCGTGGTTCTGGCTGGTAATCTCGACCTTGCCGGTTTCCAGGTTTTTGATCGGGTGGTTGGCGCCCCGGTGGCCGTTGGTCATCTTTTTGGTCGCCGCGCCGAGCGCCAGGGCGAGCATCTGATGGCCCAGGCAGATGCCGAATACCGGCTTGCCCGAGGCGACCAGTTTGCGGATCACCGGTACGGCATAGTCGCCAGTCGCGGCGGGATCGCCGGGTCCGTTCGACAGGAAGATGCCGTCGGGCTCGTGACCCATGATCTCGTCCATCGTGGCCGAAGCGGGAACGACCGTGACATGACAGCCAAGCCCGGCGAGGCAGCGCAGGATGTTTTTCTTCACGCCGAAATCGAGCGCGACGACGCGGTGTTTCGCGTTTGTCTGTTTGCCGTAACCTTCGCCCAACACCCAGCCGGTCTGGTCCCAGGTATAGGCCTGGCGGCAGCTGACATCCTTGGCCAGATCCATGCCCTCGAGGCCGGGCCAGCCTGCGACATCTCCAGCCAGGGCATAGGTGTCGATCGTGCCGTGGTCGATCCCGGCGGTCTGGAAACCACGGTCGCGAATCAGCCGGGTCAGGCGGCGTGTGTCGATCCCGGCGATGCCGATCAGGTTGTTCGACTTCAGCCAGAGATCGAGATGTTGGATGGCACGGAAATTCGAGGGTTCGGTGATGTCGGCGCGCAGCACCAGACCACGTGCGGCCGAGACATCCGACTCGATGTCTTCGGCATTGGCGCCGATATTGCCGATATGGGGGAACGTAAACGTGATGATCTGCCCGGCATAGGAGGGATCGGTGAGGATCTCCTGGTAGCCGGTCATCGATGTGTTGAAGCAGATTTCCCCGATGGCGCGCCCTTGTGCGCCCAGTCCACGGCCCCAGAATATCGTTCCGTCGGCGAGAACGAGGCTCGCCGTGGCCCAGGGCGCAGGAACGGATGAAGACATGATTACTCGATCACGGGGTGGATTTGTCGGGATATAGGCATATTGATTTCACGGGTCAAGCCGAGTTGACTGACGAAAGTCGTGTTATTTCAACATGTTAAATTCTATCCACGATTCCGCCCCCAGATGGGTACCAGCGCTTTCGACTCGTCATGGGTTGCGAACTAGTATAGCCGCCCCGCGGCACACCAGACGGGACCCCGCATGTCGATCCGACAAGATATTTCAGATGCACTCAAAGTCGCCCAGAAAGCACAGGACCGCTGTACCACAGCGACCTTGAGGTTGATTACCGCGGCCCTCAAGGACCGCGACATCGCTTCGCGTACCAACGGCACGAGCAACCCGATCACCGATGCGACGATTCTCGAGTTGCTCGCCAAGATGGTGCGCCAGCGCGAAGAGGCCTCTGAACAGTTCCGCGCGGGCGACCGGCCAGAGCTTGCCCAGAAAGAAGAGTCCGAGATCGATGTCATCCGCCGTTTCATGCCGCGCAAGATGTCGGCCGAGGAGATGGAAGCGGTGGTCGAACGGGTGATCGAAGAATCCGAAGCCACCGGCCTGAAGGATATGGGCCGCGTGATGGCTGCTCTAAAACAGGGTTATCCAGGCCAGGTCGACGGCGCCACGGCAAGCGCGCTGGTGAAGCGGCGTTTGGGCTGACCGCCATGCGGAGCGCATGAACGATGGCGTTCCCTCCCGCCTTTCTTGACGAGATCAGGATCCGGGTTCCACTTTCCGACGTGGTCGGCAAGCAGCTGTTTCTGCTGTCGCAGCGGGACAGCGCGGCGCTGGAGCTGGCGCTGTC
>JABIUG010000094.1 GCA_018700655.1 Rhodospirillaceae bacterium
CGCCGGCAATGCCGGTGGCGGATGACGGCTGCGTTGCCTGGCGAAGGACCCATGATATAATCGGGCCGATGCAGGGAGCTTGAACATGCTCCCGGGAGAAACCTAATGGCCGCCACGGTCTTCATCCTGAACGGACCCAATCTCAACCTGCTCGGCGAGCGGGAACCCGAGATCTATGGTCGCGAGCCCCTGGCCGATATCGAGGCTAGGGCGCGCAGCCATGCCGTATCCATGGATCTCGAGATCGATTTTCGCCAGAGCAACCATGAAGGCGCCCTGATCGATGCGGTCCACGAAGCGCGGGGCAAGGCTGTTGCGGTGATCGTCAATGCCGGCGGGCTGACCCATACCTCCGTGGCGTTGCTCGATGCGCTCAATGCCTTTGACGGCATTGTCGTCGAGGTCCATCTTTCGAACATTCATCGGCGCGAAGAGTTCCGCCATCATTCCTATGTGGCGGCTGCCGCCACCGGATCTATTTGCGGCTTCGGCAGCCATGGCTATATCATGGCGCTCGATGCCGTCCACAACCTTCTGGAGCGTGCGTCTGCATGAGTGGTGACAAGTTTCCTGTGGATGTGGATGCGATCCGCGAACTGGCCGAGTTGCTCGATGAGACCGGTCTGACCGAAATCGAACTGGAAGATTCCGGGCGCAGGCTGCGTGTCGCACGCGGCAGTGTGACCGTTGCCGCCGCACCCATGGCCGCGCCTGCGGCGCCAGCGCATTTCGACAGCGCCTCGGCGACGTCTGAGGCAGCCGAGAGCAGCCATCCAGGCGCGGTGAAATCACCCATGGTGGGAACCGCCTATCTGTGTCCCGAACCAGGTGCGGCGCCTTATGTGAAGTCAGGTGGTTCGGTCACCGAAGGCGATACCGTCCTGATCATCGAAGCGATGAAGGTGATGAACCCGATCCGCGCGCCACGCAGCGGCACGATCAGCCGCGTCATGATCGAAAACGGCGGCCCAGTCGAATTTGGCCAGGTCCTCATGGTGATCGATTAAACCATATGTTCGACAAGGTCCTCATCGCCAACCGGGGCGAGATTGCGCTTCGCATCCAGCGCGCCTGCCGCGAGATGGGCATTCGCACCGTTGCGGTGCATTCCGAGATCGATGCCAACGCCATGCATGTCCGCCTGGCCGATGAAAGCGTGTGCATCGGGCCGGCACCGGCCCATGAAAGTTATCTCAACATCCCCGCGATCGTTTCGGCTGCGGAAATATCCGGGGCCGAGGCAATCCATCCCGGATACGGTTTCCTCTCGGAAAATGCCCGTTTCGCCGAAATCGTCGAAGAACACGGCATCACCTTCATCGGGCCGCGCAGCGAACACATCCGCCTGATGGGCGACAAGCTGGCTGCCCGCGACAAGGCGATCGAACTTGGCCTGCAAATCGTTCCGGGCTCCGAAGGTGAGGTCGAGAACGCCGATGAAGCCGAGGTCATCGCAGCTGAGATCGGCTACCCCGTGCTGCTCAAGGCCGCTGCCGGCGGCGGCGGGCGGGGCATCACCCTGGTGCGCGACGAAGCCGACCTCAGAGACGCCTTCACACGAACCCAGCGCGAGGCCGAGGCCGGCTTTGGCAACGGCGCGCTTTATGTCGAGAAGTTCCTGGAGCGACCCCGTCATATCGAGATCCAGGTCGCCGGTGATCTTCACGGCAATGTCGTGCATCTGGGCGAGCGCGACTGCTCGGTTCAGCGTCGCCACCAGAAGGTCGTCGAAGAAGCACCGAGCCCGGCACTCAATGCCGCACAGCGTGCCGCGATCGGCGACCGCGTCGCACAGGCGATGAAAAAACTCGGCTACAGCAATGTCGGCACCGTCGAATTTCTATACGAAAACGGCGAGTTCTATTTCATCGAGATGAACACACGCCTCCAGGTCGAACATCCGGTCACCGAAATGACGACCGGCATCGATCTGGTGCGCGAGCAGATCCAGCTTGCTTCGGGCGCACCGCTGAGCTTCACCCAGGAAGACGTCCGATTCTCCGGCCATGCCATCGAGTGCCGCGTCACGGCCGAAAACGTCGAGACCTTTGCCCCCTCACCGGGGCGTATCGGCACCTATCATGTCCCCGGTGGTATGAGCGTGCGTGTCGATTCGGCCCTTTATGCGGGCTACACCGTGCCCCCGACCTATGACAGCCTGATCGCCAAGCTGGTCGTTCACGGCCGCAACCGCAACGAATGCATGATGCGGTTGCGCCGGGCACTGGAGGAGTTTGTGATCGACGGGATCGACACCACGATCCCGCTCCATCAGGCCCTGATCGCCAACCAGGACTTTGCCAATGGCGATTACGACGTCAAATGGCTGGAACGCCTGCTCGACAGCGACGACTGACGGGCTGTTGCCGCCGCGCCACGGCAGGCCCCAAACGATGACCGAACTGACACCAGATCTCCTGCTCAAGGCCTACGCCATAGGGGTATTTCCCATGGCCGATGATCGCAATGCAGAGGAAATCTTCTGGGTTGATCCAGATCACCGTGGGATTGTTCCCCTCGACCAGTTCCACGTTCCACGCAGCCTGCGCAAGGTGCTGCGCCGCGGAACCTTCACGGTCACGGTCGACCGGGCGTTTGCCGAGGTCATCGCGGCCTGCGCCGAGGCCGCACCGGACCGCCGTAACACCTGGATCAACACCCAGATCGAAGCCGCCTATGTCGGACTCCACCGCGCGGGCCATGCCCACAGCGTGGAATGTTGGGCCGATGACAAGCTGGTCGGAGGCCTCTACGGCGTACGCCAGGCCGGGGTGTTCTTCGGTGAAAGCATGTTTTCGCGCGTGACCGATGCCAGCAAGGTGGCACTGACCCATCTCGTCGCACGCCTGATCTGTGGCAGGTTTCGCCTGCTCGACACCCAGTTCATCACCGATCATCTGCAGCGTTTCGGCGCGGTCGAGGTCCCGCGTGCGGTCTATCATAAGCTTCTGGGCGATGCGCTCGGTGTTGAAGCCGACTTCTATTCGCTGCCCGAAGGCGACGAGGCCGAATTCGTGCAGTCGATGACCCAGATGTCATAGACCGGGTGTTCCAGCGCCGAGACGCCCGGCGAAGAAGCAAACATCCAGCCAGAGAAAACCGTGACGCCATCGCCGCTGCGGTAATCCTTGATCTGCAGGAACGATGCACTTTCGGGCGTTTCGTGTGGCGGCGTCTTCTGACACGAGCGTGGCGTCACCTCCAGGGTCCCGACAGCGCCGGTCACCCCGACCGGCAGGACAAAGGTCGAGATCTGACCGGTGACCTTGTCCATGCCTCCTAACACCGCAAAGGGATGGAGCTCAAATGTCTGCTGTGCGGCTGCGGGCAGGCCTGCAAGCATGAAAACGCCAGCAAGGCAGAAATTGCGGATCACGCGAAGGGTTTCTCCAGAGAGGCGACCAGATCGCTCAGGACCTTGCGGGCCTGGGTCTCGTCGCAGCCCATCACCACCGCATCCTCAAGGGCTTCCTGCGCCATCTCGTGAAGCTCCTCCAGGTTCTCCTGAAGCAACTTCAGCTTGTCGACACACGAGACCGGCTCGCCATCGGGGCCCAGCCAGACATCAGGCAGATAGGGTGTTGGATCGCTCATGGCGTCTATGTGCTGTCGCAATGGGGCATGCGCAAGGCAACCATCACACGGCCGGCCGACTAGTTGGAAACGCCGCCGAACATGGCGCGCGAGATCACATCCATCAGATCGACCGCTCCCTGGGTGTGCTGGAAGATATACCCGTCCTGCGCCAGGTCAGCGCTGCCGCCCGGCTGCATGGAGACATAGTTTCCACCTAACAAACTTTCTGAAGAAATCGATACAAAGGTATCTTGTGAAAGGGAAATCTTGTCATCAATATTCATCGATACGATGGCACTGTACCAGTCGGGATCGAGCTCCATGCCGGACACGGTTCCAACCTTGATCCCGGCGATTCGAACATCGTCGCCGGACTTCAGCCCACCGATCGAATTGAACTCCGCCCGCACGGAATAGCCCTTCACACCGGCAACATCAGCCTTGTTGTAGGCAAAGATAAAAAAGCACACCGCGACGATTACGACCACAGCGCCGACAAGTGTTTCGAGTGTTTTGGCCCCCATGATGCTCTCCCGTCAGCCTTCCGGCGTCCAGGCCTCGTAGTCGCCCCGGGCGGCGGCACGTTCGCCCCCCCGCAGCACGTGGCCCTGCGGCAGATAGGCCGCCTTGGTTCCAGTCATGTTGGGCAGGTGTTCCTTTTCCCAGGACTGCGCCGGAAGCGGCGGCGTGCTGGGCGGCTCGGCGGTCGTGCGATGCAGCCAGGCATGCCAGTCGGGAGGCACCTTGGATGCCTCGGGCCGCCCCTTGTAGAGCACCCAGCGGCGGCGCTGGCGGCCCTCGGCCACACCTTTCTCGCGATAGTAGCTGTTGCCAAACTCATCCCTGCCGACGGATTCTCCCTTCAGCCAGGTGAACAGCCGCGTTCCTATCGTTGCCATGATATTCCATGCTCAGTTGGGCCCGAATCGGCGTGCATCTTGCCGTCACCCCTGCCCGCACGTCCACAACAGATCGCCAGAGCGTGCCAAAGCGTGATCATACAACAGTCCGCTGACACATTTCTTTGCGACAATCGCGGCGAAACATCATCAAAAGCAGCCCTCAACCAGCCCCTTCCATCCGATTTGTTCAGCGTGCAGGCAACCGGT
This sequence comes from Rhodospirillaceae bacterium, assembly GCA_018700655.1. Classification (GTDB taxonomy): domain Bacteria; phylum Pseudomonadota; class Alphaproteobacteria; order SP197; family SP197; genus SP197. The sequence goes on from JABIUG010000094.1 coordinate 4,686, forward strand.
CGGAAGGGCTGGCGAGAGGACGTTTCGACGGCTTTTCTGGAATCGCTCAAACTTCCAGCACCTGACGGCAAACCCCTGACAAAAAATGAAAAACCCAAAGCCATCCACAGACTTTCTTCAGGCAACCATTGAAGATCATGGAAAAGTCATAAACCCACATCATCTTGTATGTGTGGAGCGAGCAACCCCATAATCTGCTTGACAGAGCCCCCCACATATCGACACCATCACAACCTGTAGCGGGCTGGGATGGCACCACCACGACATCTTGAAGAGTTGTGTCCTGTGTGGGGCCGAAAGCCGAATCCCATCCGCCGTTTTGAAACACAATGCGACCGCAAAAGGTCGTGGCACGAGATGGGGTTCAAGGGGCTATGCGTATTGCGCGCTTTTTCACGACCGAGGGTCAGGATGCCTATGACGGGATCGAATTTCGCAAGGCTACCAGCGAAATCAGGAATCCCGATGGTTCGGTCGTCTTCCAGCAGAAGAACATCGACGTTCCTGCTTCATGGTCTCAGGTTGCCTGCGACATCATTGCGCAAAAGTACTTCCGCAAGGCCGGCGTCCCCGCCGAGCTGAACCCGGTCAAGGAAAAGGACGTTCCCGAATGGCTGTGGCGCCGTCAGGCTGCCAAGGGCACCGAGATGGTCGGCGAGGACGACAGCCGTCAGGTCTTTGACCGTCTGGCCGGAACCTGGGCCTACTGGGGCTGGAAGGGCGGTTACTTCGATCAGGAGGCCGATGGCAGGGCGTTCTTCGACGAGATGCGTCACATGCTCGCAACCCAGGTCGGCGCGCCCAACTCACCACAATGGTTCAACACCGGCCTGCACTGGGCCTATGGCGTCGCCGGCCCGGCGCAGGGCCATCACTATGTCGATCACGAGACGGGCAAGCTGACCCGCTCGACCAACGCCTACGAACATCCCCAGCCCCATGCCTGTTTCATCCAGAGCGTCGACGACGACCTGGTCAACGAAAACGGCATCATGGACCTGTGGGTCCGCGAGGCACGGCTCTTCAAGTTCGGATCTGGCACCGGCTCGAACTTCTCGCAATTGCGTGGTGCAGGTGAATCACTGTCAGGTGGTGGCAAGTCATCCGGCCTGATGAGTTTCCTCAAGGTCGGTGACCGTGCGGCAGGCTCAATCAAGTCGGGTGGCACCACGCGCCGTGCGGCCAAGATGGTCGTGCTTGATATCGATCACCCCGATATCGAGGAATTCATCTCCTGGAAGATGGTCGAAGAGCAGAAGGTCGCCGCGCTGGTTGCCGGATCCAAGCTCTGCGAAAAACACCTCAGCGAGGTCATGAGCGCCTGCAACGAAGGCGATCGCCACGAAGAGGAACGGTTCGACCCGAAAAAGAACACTTCGCTGAAAAAGGCCATTCTCCACGCCCGTCGCTCGATGGTGCCCGAGGCCTATGTCCAGCGCGTCATCCAGCTCGCCAAGCAGGGTTTCAGCGGCATCGCCTTCCCGACCTTCGATACCGACTGGGATTCCGAAGCCTACCGCACCGTATCGGGCCAGAACGCCAACAACACCGTGCGCGTGACCAACGAGTTCCTCGCCGCAGTCGAGAAAGACGGTGAGTGGGAACTGATCCGTCGCACCGACGGCAAGGCGCACAAGAGCCTGAAGGCGCGCGAGCTTTGGGACCAGATCGCCTATGCCGCATGGGCTTCGGCTGATCCCGGCCTGCAATACGACACCACGATCAACGAGTGGCATACCTGTCCCAATTCGGGCCGGATCAATGCTTCGAACCCGTGTTCGGAATACATGTTCCTCGATGACACGGCATGCAACCTGGCTTCGCTTAACCTGCAGAAGTTCCGCACGCCAGACGGCCAGTTCGACGTTCCCGCGTTCGAGCATGCCGCGCGCCTGTGGACCATGGTGCTCGAGATTTCGGTCACGATGGCGCAGTTCCCGTCCAGGGAGATCGCGCAGCGCTCCTACGACTTCCGCACCCTGGGCCTGGGTTTCGCCAATCTGGGCGGATATCTCATGGCTTCGGGTTACAGCTATGATTCCGATGAAGGCCGCGCGATCTGTGCCGGCGTCAGCGCGATCATGACCGGTGTTGCCTATGCCACATCGGCCGAGATGGCCGGTGAGCTCGGCGCCTTCCCGCGTTTCGAGGAAAACCGCGAGCCGATGCTGCGTGTCATGCGCAACCATCGCCAGGCGGCGGTGGGCGGCCAGGACAATTACGAAGGCCTTTCTGTCGTTCCGGTTGCCGTCAATCACGACGACCTGCCCGATCCCGCGATGGGCGAGGCAGCGATCCGTGCCTGGGACGAAGCCCTGCGCCTGGGCGAAGAACACGGCTATCGCAATGCACAGTCCACCGTGGTCGCGCCGACCGGCACGATCGGCCTGGTGATGGATTGCGACACCACCGGCATCGAGCCTGATTTTGCGCTGGTGAAGTTCAAGAAGCTGGCCGGTGGCGGTTACTTCAAGATCATCAACCGCACGGTTCCCGCTTCCCTGCGCACGCTGGGTTACGGCCCGCTCCAGGTCGAGGAGATGATCTCCTATGCAGTCGGCCACGGCTCGCTGGAAGGCGCACCGGGCGTCAACCACGACACCCTGACCGCCAAGGGATTCACCCCTGAGATTCTGGCAACGGTCGAGGGTTCGCTGGCCAGCGCCTTCGATATCAAGTTCGTCTTCAACAAGTGGACGCTTGGTGCGGAGTTCTGCACCGGGACGCTGGGGCTTTCGGCCGCCGAACTCGACAGCCCGAGCTTTGATCTGCTCGCCGCGATCGGCTTCGCCAAGGACGACATCAATCTCGCCAACATCTTCTGCTGTGGCGCGATGACGCTGGAAGGTGCGCCCCATATCCGCGAGGAGCATCTTGCGGTGTTCGATTGCGCCAGCCCGTGCGGACGTCTGGGCACCCGCTCGCTTTCGACCGAGAGCCATATCCGCATGATGGCGGCCTCGCAGCCCTTCATCTCAGGCGCGATCTCCAAGACGATCAACATGCCCGGCGTCTGTTCGGTGACCGACTGCCAGGATGCCTATGAACTCTCCTGGCGTCTTGGTCTGAAAGCCAACGCGCTTTATCGCGACGGCTCGAAACTCTCCCAGCCGCTCTCGGCGATCAGCCTGGGCGATATCTCCGATGTCACCGACGAGGCCGAGAACCAGACCGACATCGCGGCCCGGATGGCCGAGAAGATCGTCACCAAGATCGTCCATCGCGGCGACCGCGGTGATCGCAACCGCCTCGACAACCGTCGTCGCGGCTACACCCAGAAAGCCATCGTTGGCGGCCACAAGGTCTATCTCAAGACCGGCGAATACAACGACGGCGCCCTGGGCGAGATCTTCATCGACATGCACAAGGAAGGTGCTGCCTTCCGCAGCCTGATGAACAACTTCGCGATCGCGGTCTCGATCGGCCTGCAGTACGGCGTCCCGCTCGAGGAATTCGTCGAGGCTTTCACCTTCACAAGGTTCGAGCCAAGCGGCATGGTCGAAGGCAACGAGACGATCAAGATGTCGACCTCGATCCTCGATTACATCTTCCGCGAGCTCGCGATCAGCTATCTGGCACGCGACGACCTGGCTCATGTCGAGCCGCGCGACCTGATGCCCGATACCGTGGGCCGTGGCGATGCCAACGAGGAACTGCCCGATGACGATGGCGGCATGGGCGAAGTCGCCAAGCTGTTCGCCCACCTCACCAGCAACGGTTACACCCGTGGACGTCTGCGTGTGCTGGAAGGTGGCATGGCCGAGAGCGCGGTGCCTGCAACCACCGGCGAAGACATGTTCGAAACCGAAGCAGCCTTCGGCAACGTATCTGTTGCCGCAGCGTCGGGTGCCGCTGTCGCAGCCGTGACAATGGACGAAACAGAAATCAACCCACGCGCCGAAAAGGCTCTACAGGCGCGCATGCAAGGCTACGAGGGAGATCCGTGCGGAGACTGCGGAAACCTCACCCTGGTCCGCAACGGGACGTGCCTCAAGTGTGTTACTTGCGGCTCGAC
>JABIUG010000009.1 GCA_018700655.1 Rhodospirillaceae bacterium
AACGCCAAGCTCATCGGCAACCAGGCTGGCCATGCGCCCGCCCATTGATTTGCCACCGATATACAGCGCGCCGGCGCCGCACTCCGACGCCACGACTTCGCGCCAACACTCCAGCAATTTGGCTTCGCGGTCGGGTGCGCGGCGATTACCACTCGCGCGCATGTCCCGCATGTACGGAAATTCAAAGCGCAGCACGCGCGTGTCAGCGCTGGCTTGCGCGAGCGCTGCGGCAAAGTTCGTCATGAAGGGCGAATCCATTGCCTGGCCTGCACCGTGTGCGAGCAATACGGTGCGCGTCGCCGACTCGGGGCCGTCAGCAAAAAATTCGAGCGTAGTCATGGTTACTATTGTCACATGAGTGTTTGGCAAACCGGTTCTGGTCGCGTCGCGATTCGCGGCAGCGACGTATCCGCTGCTGGGGCCGGCGCGCCCTCAGCAGACGCTGCGTTCAAAATTGCGCTCGACCTGCATCATGCAGGCCGTGTCAGCAATGCTGTCGCCAGCGCGGGCCAAACGCTTCAGCGCTTTCCGGATCATGTGCCAACGCTGCATCTATTGGCCCAGATCATGCGCCGACTAGGACACGCCGCGACCGCGTTTGAGACTTTGGCAAAAGCAATCTCCATTGCTCCGGATAACTTTTCGCTCTACAACGACGCGGGTCTGGCGCTATCGGCGCTGGGGCATCACAACGAAGCGACCGCTTACTTCACGGGCGCCATCGAGCTCAAACCGGCCGCACACGCTCAACTATGAATCGTTGTTTCATGCGGATGCGAAAGTCCACACGCCAGCTTGGGAGGCGTTATCGGGCTTTCTGGGTGTGCCTGCGTTGCAACGCCCGCCAGCGGCACCGCTTCTCGCTGACGATGAGAGCCGTTTTGCGTCCGGCCACGCCAGGCACTACGCGAGCTGGTTGCGCTAGGCGCGTATCTGAGCACAGGGTTTTGTGGCTGTTCACAGAACAATGCGTTAAAGATGAAACGCGAAAGTGCTTTGACGCTTGCCTTTTAAAACAAACGTTTATCTTGTTGTTTGTCAGCATCTGAGTTCATCGCACCAGTCGAGCACTGTTTGCGCGAGCCGCGTTCGGTCGGCGGCTGATTTCATCAGCGTTTTTACCGCGCGCAGCGGCGCGGGTGCCATCTGTGTCACCAGTCGCTCATCGACACGGTCGACGACGAAGCCATCCAGCAAGCCGTCGTAGTGTGCGTAAATGCCGGCAGCGCTGACCTCATAGCCAAGCTCGCTCAACATCTTCGCGGCCGGCCCTTTGACGGCGTCGGCACCGATAATGGGCGAAACGGCAAGGATCGGCGCGCGCGCGCTGGCCAAGCGCGCCTTGACGCCCGGCATTGCGAGCATCGGATCGATGCTGATGAAAGGATTCGATGGACAGATGATTACGGCACGCAGGTCGGTGCGTGATAACGTTTCGTCCAGCAATGGCGACGGGCTTGCGGCCTCGGCTCCGACGAACTCAAAGTGCGATACCGCCGGCCGGCACTGCTCGCGTACGAAATAATGCTGAAACGCGAGCGCACCGACATCGGTGTGCACGATGGTCCGCACAGGCGTGTCACTCATGGGCGCTACGTCGACGCCAATATCGAGGGCGCGCGTTAAATGCGCGGTCGCCTGCGAAAGTGTCTCGCCACCGTTAAGCAGGCGGGTTCTTTCAACGTGGGTCGCTAGATCCTGGTCACCTAGCGAAAACCAGGTTTCACCACCCAGCCGCTCGAGTGCTTGCATGAACTGCCAGGTTTCCCCGCGCATGCCCCAGCCGCGTTCGATATCGTTCAGGTCTGCCAGCGCATAGGTCACTGAATCGAGGTCAGGTGCGATGTGCAGACCCAGGTGTTCAAAGTCATCGCCCGTGTTGACGACCACCTTCAGCGAGGGCGCATCGGGTTGGTTTTCGAGCGCGCCAGCCAGCCCGGCCACTAGCTTCGCGCCGCCTACACCGCCCGCTAACGCGAGAATACAGCCGTTATTATCGTCCATCAGGCGCCCCTGAGTTGTTGCCGCAAAAGCTTCAAACTAGCCTTCGTTCCCAAACGGCCATCGTGACCGTTTGGGACACGCTAAGCGCAAAATTCGATTTCCGCTTGGCTGCAAAATCAACGACATAGCGTCATTGATTTTGTCGGCACATCCGTGTGCCGAACAAGCGTGCGCCTTGGGGGACGCGCACTAACTAGTGGTGCCGCTAGCGAAACAGGTCTCGTTCACTTGAGCGCAGCAGATCCGCCGCGCGTCCCTCACCGGCGCAATCGAGGCCGCTGATCACCACTACTGGCACACCTTCGTTGGTCTGGCCCATGACCAGCGACGCGGCCGCCGCGACCTCGTCTGCAACGCCAATTTCGGTCGACTCAAGTACACGCCCGAAACGGTCGGGCATGCCTCTGACATCTTTACGCGCGACCATGCCAGCCGCTCCGATGGCTACGCCGGCGGTGCCAATGCGCCACGGCCGCCCAAAGCTGTCCGCCATCACGACGCCCAGCTGTACGCCCAGGCGATTGGACAGAAGCTGCCATGCGCTTGCGCACCAACCGTCAGGATCCAGCGGTAAAAGAAGTACCGTGTCTTCGTCGCCGCGCACGTTGGAGCGGTCGATTCCGGCATTGGCCATGATGTGCCCGCTGATGTGCTGGGCGATCAAAATGCCCGGGCCGGTACGCACTACCCCGCGGCTCTCCTGCAGCACAAGTTGCACCAGGCGCGGGTCTTTATCGCACTTCAGAGCCAGCGCATCGGCTTCCGGGCTGACCGTTACCTCCGACAGGCGCGCAAAGCGGTTTTGGGCCTTGGAGACGATTTTCTGCGCGACGACCACAACATCACCGTCCGTTATTGCAGGCGCTAATGTGCTTAATGAGTCAGCGATCAAAGAGATGACATCGTCACCCGCCTTGACCTCGGGCAAGCCCGTAACCGGGCGCACCTGGATTCGCGTTGTGCTGGCCTCAGCCGCCATCGGGGGTTCCCGTGATACGAATGCCCGCGCCTGGAATCTTGTAGCGCTTGTTGATGAAGATGAGCAACGAGGTCAGTGCTTCGGCGGCTGCGGCGTTATTCAGTCCGCCGACGTGCCACGCTTTCATGCCCGCATCCTCGGCCAGTTTGACGACTACTTCGCGGGCGTCCTTGTCGTCGCCGCTGACCAGCACATCGCACTCGATGGTGTGGTTCGGATCGCGCAGGTGCTCGGCCGATACGTTCTGGAATGCCGACACTACGCGCACGTTCTTGCCGACCAGTGCCTGCGCCCGCTGAGCCGCGGAGCCTTCTTCGGGCAACTGCACCCGCATGACCTTAGGCGGCACCAATGGCACTGACACGTCCACAAGGATTTTGTTTTGCACGTGCTCATGCACGGACTTCAACGTAGGCTCTTGCGCGCCAAACGGCACGGTCAAGACCACGATGTCCGCGCCTGCAGCCGCTTCTTCGTTGGCAACCCCGGAGACATTTGGATTGTTGATCTCACTAGCCGCGTCGGTAGCCCTGCTCGCGTCCCGCGAGCCGATCATAACTTTGTGGCCGGCTGCGCCCCAGCGCAGCGCCAGACCGTAACCTTGATTGCCGGTGCCGCCCAGTACGGCAATGGTGTAGCGAGCTTCAGACACGTTCTTTTTGCTCCAATGATGCGAACGTCAAAGTCGCGATCATAGTGCAAATGTCGCAGCCATGAGGTGCTGGCGATACGCTTTTTGCCCGGCCCAAGGACGTTCGGACCGCTTCGTCACCCATGCCAGGCGCAATCCTCATACGCAATTTCGCCGCGCCTATGCCCCGGGAGAGATCCCCACCCAAAGCTGGTGCTAGAGTCCAAAGTTGCTGAGTAGATGCGGAGAAGAAGTGTTTTTTGACTAACAAAGATTCGAATACGGTTGGCTTTGTCGGCTGTGACGCCAAGCATGATCACTCGCATGGCGGCGACCCGGATGCCAGTCGCCGTGTAGTGCAGGTCAATGGCAGGCGGGTAACTACGGTCGACATCCACGCGCACTGCATCATTCCCGAAGCGATGCGCGTCCCGGGTCGCGAAAATCAAAATGCGGCGTTGGAGGTAGACGACCTCGATACGCGGCTCGTGGCCATGGATGCACAGGGTATCGACATCGAAGTTGAACATCCGGCACCTGTATAGGCAGGACGGTACCAGTGGAAGTATCCTGTAGGGCTGACGCGTAAACGACGAGATAGGTACAAATTCATGGCGCAGGCATATTTGGTAGACGCAGTGCGTACGGCTGGCGGCCGTCGTGCGGGCAAGCTGTCGGGCTGGCATCCGGCGGATCTGGGCGGCGCAGTGCTGGACGCGCTGGTTTCGCGTACCGGTGTAGACCCGGCCGCGGTAGAAGATGTGATCGTCGGTTGCGTAGGCCAGGCAGGTGAGCAGTCATTTCACATTGGCCGCAACTGCGTGCTCGCATCGAGTCTTCCAGAAAGCGTGCCGGCAGTATCCATTGACCGCCAATGTGGCTCATCGCAGCAGTCGTTGCAGTTTGCCGCGCAGGCGGTGATGTCAGGCACGCAGGATGTCGTCATTGCGGCGGGCGTTGAGAGCATGACGCGCGTGCCGATGGGCAGCCCGACCCGCCTGTTCAGCGAGGCCAACCTCGGCAGCCCGAAAAGCCCGAACATGGAAGCGCGCTACCCGGGCATCAACTTCAGCCAGTTCATGGGTGCGGAGATGATGGCAAAGAAGTACGAATTTAGCCGTGAAGAACTTGATGCGTTTGCGCTCGAAAGCCATCGGCGTGCCATTGCGGCAACCGAAAGCGGGGCGTTCAAGAACGAGATCGTGCCTCTTGCTATCGAATCTGCGGACGGTGGGCGCACGATGCACGAAGTTGATGAAGGCATCCGCTTCGACGCAACCATGGAATCCATTGGTGCCGTCAAGCTTCTCAAGGAAGGTGGGCGCATCACAGCCGCCAATGCGAGCCAGATCTGCGATGGCGCCAGCGGCGTGCTGGTGGTAAGCGAAGCAGCACTGAAGGCTCATAATCTGACGCCGATGGCGCGCGTGCATCAGCTCATCGTTACCGGTGGCGATCCCGTCATCATGCTGGAAGAGCCGCTTCCGGCTACGGCAAAAGCGCTCAAGAAAGCCGGCATGAGCATCGATGACATTGACCTGTATGAGGTTAACGAAGCGTTTGCCCCTGTGCCGATGGCGTGGATGAAAGCGACCGGCGGCGATCATGAAAAGCTGAACGTCAATGGCGGCGCTATTGCGCTCGGGCATCCGCTGGGTGCATCCGGCACGAAGTTGATGGCGACGCTGCTGCATGCGTTGAAAGCACGCGGCAAACGCTATGGTCTACAGACCATGTGTGAAGGCGGCGGCCTGGCCAACGTGACGATTGTGGAATCTCTCTGACCCACCATTCGTTGCTGAGTGCCTCAAGGCCTGGCAGCCAACTACATCGTGAAATTGCGCGCCCTGCGCTCTTTCACGGGTCGCATCGGAAAGCGTGATTTTTCGTTTCGCGCCGAAACCACGAACACATGTCCGTCGACTTTAACGGCACCTTCTTGTGCGATTTCTGGCTGGCAAACGCCGCAGCTTTCCGACAGCCCTCAAAGCACGCGGCCAATTGAGGGCCGCGTTCGCCAATCCCACTCGTCAACCGCTGTTTGCCAACAAGGTGCCAGACGCTAGCGCGGCGGCAGCCGAATGCCGCCATCTACCCGAATGGTCTCGCCATTCATGTACGGGTTGGTCAGCAGGTCCATCACCATGAACGCCAGTTCTTCGCCTTGCCCAAGGCGCTTGGGGAACAATACTGACGCACCGAGGTGCGCCTTGAAATCCTCAGCCTGCTGGCCTTCGCCATAAATGGGCGTGTCGATGAGGCCTGGAGCGATGGTGTTGACACGGATGCCCGACACCGCCAGATCTCTGGCAATGGGGAGCGTCATACCCACGATTCCGCCCTTGGAGGCTGAGTAGGCGGCCTGGCCGATCTGTCCATCGAAGGCTGCCACCGATGCCATGTTCACGATCGAGCCGCGCTGTCCGTCGTCGTCGAGCGGCTCGGTGGAGGCCATTGCGCCAGCGGCACGGCTGAGCATGTTGAAGGTGCCGATGAGGTTCACCCGGAGCACGAACTCGAACTTGGACAGGTCCATTGGCTGGTTGTCGCGGTTGATGGTGCGACCCGGGTGGCCGAGACCTGCCGAGTTCACGAGGGCCCGTAGCGGGCCCATCTCGGAGGCGGCCGCCACGACGGTGTCGGCATCCTCGGTACTCGAGACGTCACAGCGGACGAACAGGCCCCCCACCTCGGAGGCGACGGCCTGGCCGCGCTCCTCGTTCAGGTCGGCGAGGACGACCTGACTGCCGGCGGCGGCCAGTTGACGGACGGCGGCTTCGCCGATGCCGGATGCGCCACCGGTGACGATTGATGAGCTGCCTTCGAGGTTCATGCGAGGCATGTGGGATCTCCTGTGGGTCTGTATCGGTATTGGATGCTTGGTGTTCTGTTTCTGCCGGCAGGCCTCAGCCGTGCGGGAGGAGCACGGTTCGAGCCTCGGCACCGGACTTGAGGGCATCGAAGGCGCCCTGCAGCCCGTCCAGACCGGCCGTGTCGGACACCAGCTCGTCGAGCTTGAGGCTGCCCTTCAGGTAGAGGTCGGCCAGGAGGGGGAAGTCCGAGCGGGGCTTGCCGCCACCTGCCCGGATGCCCAGCAGGTTCTTGTTCTGGTGCAGCGCCTGGAAGGGGTATGTAACGGTGGCGGTCAGGTCGGGCACACCAACGGCGCAGATGTTCCCGCCGGGCCGAACCATCGAGATGGCGTCGGCCAGGAGCTTCGTGCTTCCCACCACCTCGAAGGCATGGTCTACGCCCCTGGTGCTGGTCTCGTTGACCGCCTTGATCGAGTCGAAGTCGTCCCCCTCGGCGAGGATGAAGTCCGTGGCTCCGAACTCGACGGCCATCCGTTCCTTGGATGCGACCCGGTCGATGGCGATTATCTGGGAGGCACCACACAGCCGGGCCGCCTGGATGACGTTCAGGCCGACGCCCCCGGCGCCGATCACGACAACCGTGTCTCCCAACTCCACCCGGGCCCGGTTGAACACGGCACCGGCACCGGTCATCACGCCGCAGCCGATGAGCGCCGCCGAGGTGAGTGGTACCTCCTTCGGGATCGGAACCGCCTGGTTCTCGTGGACGATCGTCTCCTGGCAGAAGGCGCCGAGGTTGGCGAAGCCCCACAGTTCGGTGTCGCCCTCGTTGTGGGTCTGGCGTAGGCCGCCGAAACCGCAGTTGCCGGGGTCTCCGGCCTCACACGTCGGACAGTGTCCGCAGTTGCCGAACGTGGAGAGGACCACGTGGTCGCCGACGGCGCAGTAGGTGACAGCGGAGCCGATCTCGACCACGATGCCGGCCGCCTCGTGACCCGGCACGAGGGGGGTGGGCATGTAGTACTTGCCGTGGACGCAACTCAGGTCGCTGCCACACACCCCTGCGGCCATGATTTCGACGCGGACCTGTCGTGGTGCCACGGCAGCGGCGTGCTCTATGTTTTCGGACAGGCGCACGTGTTCCTCGCCGTTGCCCTCCTGGATAAGCCCACGCATCGTGTACCGGCTCCCGTGTAGTCGGAGTCCGCCGTCTTGCGGACGGGTGCATCATCCTCCCCGGCGGGCCCTCGAGCCAACGTGTGCGCTCTGTGGCCGAGGTCAGGAACTCCAGTGGGCCACGAGTGCATTGGCTGCCAGGGCGGGATCCTCCATCATCCACCAGTGGGCGAGGCCGCCCATCTGGAACGTGTCCGCCCCCAGTCGTGCCGCCGTGTGTGCTGCCATTTCCGGCGTCCCGGCGTAGGGGTCTGCGGTCGGGACGAGGACCAGGCCGGGAGGGAGTCGGATGCCGGCCAGGATGTCTCCGAGTTCCCGCATCGCAGGCTGTTCGGCTGATCGGTAGAGGCCGAGGATGCAGTGGGCCATGTTCTCGTCCATGGCCTCATGGGTGGCATCGGCGGCCTGCGTGCTCATGCCGAGAGCGGCCCATCCGGCCACACCTTCGGAGCGTTCAGACGAACGCATGACCTCCACGACCTGCTCTCCGACCTCCGGTGTCTGCCAGGCCAGGGCCATGTCGTGCCAGATGTAGTCCGGATGCAGCAGGCCCGCGCAGTCGGTTGCCCAGGTCCTGAACAGGTCCGGGCGTAGAGCCAGGGCACCGAAGACATGGCCGGCGCCCCAGTCGTGGCCCACTATGTCCACGGGGCCGCTGGATTCGGCAATGGACTCGACCTCGCTCACCAGCCAGTCCCGGTACTCGGATCGGGTGGCGCCCCAGCCGTCCGGGACGCCTGCACCGAATCCCGGGGGTGTCAGGAGCACCATCCCCTCGGCGCCCCGATCGGCCAGCTCGCCGACGAGTTCGGACCAGATCGCATCGGTTTCCGGGTTTCCATGTACGAAGATCGCGGGCATGGTGCTCAGCCCCTTTCGGGTAGGTCGTATTCGGCCATGAAGTACACAGAATCGCTGTCGTAGGTCGTGAGGGTTGTCGGATTGGCGACCCTGCCCACCTGGCGCACCCCTGTTCCTACGTTCTCGGAGGCATCGTCTCCCAGGTCCAGCCTGGCGGCGTCCAGGAGGGCCAGCAGCGAGGCCACGATTCCCGGGTTTTCGTCCACCACGTCATGGCGCTCACCGATGTCGGCCTCCAGGTCGTAGAGCCGAAGCCGCTCCTCGTTCCACTTGCGGACGTGGAGCTTCCAACGCCCCAGGCGGACGGCTTCGATGTTTCCGCCCAGCATGTAGAAGAACGCTTCGGGATCGGGTCCGTCGCCGCCGGAGAGCAGGCCGCTGAGGTCCCGCCCGTCCAGGATTCGGTCGTCGGGTGTGTCCACACCGCACCATCGGGCAATGGTGGGGTACAGGTCCATTGCGTTGGCGACATCGGACACCACGCGGCCCTCGGACACTCTGCCCGGCCAGCGGATGATGCAGGGGACCCGCTGGCCTCCCTCCCAGGTCGTGCCCTTCGACGCCCGCAGCGCGCCGTTGCTTCCGCCACCGTCTCTTATGAGGGCACCGTTGTCGCTGGTGAACACAACCACGGTGTCATCGTCCAGGCCCAGGGACTCCAGCTCCGCCAGGAGCATCTGGGTTGACCAGTCGATGCAACGGACGGCAGCGCCATAGCGACCGTTGCGCGATTCCTGCATGAACCGGTCCTGGACGTAGATCGGCAGGTGCACGTACATGTGGGCCAGGTAGAGGAAGAAGGGACGGTCCCGGTTGGAGCGGATGAACCCGATGGCGTCATCCAGGTAGCGCTCAGTGAGAACTGCCTGGTCCGGCTGCTGTTCGACCACCTCGGCATCCACCATCAGGGGTAGTGGCGGGCGTTCGGTGAGCATGGGGGCATCCTCGGGAACCGGTGTGCCGAGTCCGGCCATGATCTCCCTGTAGGGGCGCCCCTCATCGGGCCAGACCTGGCGGCCCATGTCGTTGCTGTAGGGGAGGCCGAACCAGCCGTCGAAGCCGTGCTGCGTCGGCAGGAACTCCGGTTGGTCGCCGCAGTGCCACTTGCCGGTGATGCGGGTGGCGTAACCGGCGTCCTGGAGGAGTCTCGCAATGGTGATCTCGTCGGGGTGCAGACCCTGGGCCTGGCCCGGGAACAGCACCGGTGCGTTGTCGATGCTGCGTCCCCCGAAGCCGACCCGAAGGGGGTAGCTCCCGGTGAGCATTGCTGCACGACTGGGCGAGCAGACCGGTGATGCCATGTAGAAGTCGGTGAACCTGACGCCCTCATCGGCCATCCGGTCCAGGGCGGGGGTGTCGTGCTGCGTTGACCCGTAGCAGCCCAGGTCGCCGTACCCAAGATCGTCGCAGTTGATGAGGATGACGTTGGGTCTACGGGTCATCGTGCCTCCGGGGTCGAGGTGATTGTCGCTGGCGGAGGCCTCGTTGGCCCAGTCGGAACCGAACATGGGACCACTCCCCGGACGTGGACCTGACGCCGGGTCAGGTCGGTGAACCGGGTAGGAGTACGGTCGGCCCCATGAACGACGACTCAGCGCGGGGCTCCAGCCAGAAGGTCGAGATGGAGTGGGAGACGCCGTCGCATTCCGAGATCATCGAGATCTCGAAGGGCCACGTCATGGGCCTGGAGATGTCCGACGACGACGCGGTGTGGTGCGTCGCCGGCATGCACCACGTCCTGCTCCACACGGTCGGGCGCCGGTCCGGCAACGAGCACAAGGTGGCGTTGCCGTTCTGGCGCGACGCCGAAGGGCACCGCATCGTGGTCGGGTCCTTCGCCGGAGCGACCCGGGATCCGTCATGGGTCCTGAACCTGCGGGATCGGGCGGCCAACCCCCGGGTCCGGGTTCGTATCCAGGGAGGCATGTTCTGGTCGGAGCATGAGGTCATGGACGCCGGGCCGGGACGCGACGCCCTGTGGGCGGCGATGCTGGAGGACCGGGCCTGGTACGCCGACTACCAGGCGAAGACCGAGCGGGTCATACCCCTCGTGCGCCTCGCTGAGACCGAGGCCATCACCGACTGAGACGGGCCGGGCGATGTCCGACCATCGTGGCTGTACGCACCTACCCGGGATTGGTGCGCGAAAGTTGCGGACCGGTTCAGGCCAGACGACCGATCGACACCCGTAGCGGCGAGGGTGGTGGATCGTCACCGTCGGGGTCGAAGAACGGCCGGTCGCCCTGGACCGTCACCCGGTGACCGCACCGCTCGTGGGGCCAGTAGTCCCAGATGGCGAAGTGCTGGACGCGACGGTTGTCCCACAGGGTCACGTCGTTGCGGTTCCAGCGAAGTCGGATCTGGAACTCCGGCCGGGCACAGTGTGAGTGCAGGCCGGCCAGCAGTCCGTCGCTCTCAGCCTCCCCCAGGCCCTCGACGGCCACAGTGAAGGAAGGGTTCACGAAGAGGCT
>JABIUG010000095.1 GCA_018700655.1 Rhodospirillaceae bacterium
ACAAGAGAGCGGAGCGATCGGGATCCGGGATCTCGATCAGGCACAACAGGCAGATCAGTCCCGCCCGTGACCCCACCAACAATACCCCTCCCATCATCGCCCGGCTTGACCGGGCGATCCATTTTCCGCCGGTGAGGGCCGTTGGATTTCGGGATGGATGCCCCCATCAAGTGGGGGCATGACGGCTGAGGTGTGTTTGTGTCAGGAGGCCCTTTAGGGCCCAAGGCGAGCGACTGCGAGCCCGACGCGCATGCGGCGTTAGCCAAACGTGCGGAGCACGTGCCGGCGCCTGAGGTTAACAAACAGAAACAGAGGCAGGCCCGCAAGCGGGCCTGCCGTCGTTTCTAAGTATTCATCGAGTCGAAGAAGTCGTCGTTGTTTTTGGTGTGTTTGAGTTTCTCCAGGAGGAACTCGACCGCATCGACCGCGCCCATCGGCATCAGGATGCGGCGCAGGACCCACATCTTGGCGAGCTGGGCCTTGCTGACCAGCAGCTCTTCCTTGCGGGTGCCCGACTTGCCGACATCGATCGCGGGGAAGATGCGCTTGTCGGCGATCTTGCGGTCCATGACGATTTCGGAGTTACCGGTGCCCTTGAACTCTTCGAAGATGACTTCGTCCATGCGGGAACCGGTATCGATCAGCGCGGTCGCGATAATCGTGAGGCTGCCGCCGCCTTCGATGTTGCGTGCTGCGCCGAAGAAACGTTTCGGGCGCTGCAGGGCGTTGGCATCGACACCACCGGTCAGGACCTTGCCGGAGCTTGGAATGACGGTGTTGTAGGCGCGTGCCAGGCGGGTGATCGAATCGAGCAGGATGACGACATCGCGTTTCTGTTCGACCAGACGTTTGGCCTTTTCGATCACCATCTCGGAGACCGCGACGTGGCGTGTCGCAGGCTCATCGAAGGTCGAGGCAATGACCTCGCCCTTGACCTGGCGCTGCATGTCGGTGACCTCTTCGGGGCGCTCATCGATGAGCAGCACCAGGAGGTAGATTTCAGGATGGTTGGCTTCGATCGCATGGGCGATGTTCTGCATCAACACGGTCTTGCCGGCACGCGGCGGTGAGGTGAGCAGCGCACGCTGGCCTTTGCCGAGCGGCGAGACCAGCTCGATCACGCGGGTCGAGAGATCCTTGCGCGTCGGGTCCTGGATTTCCAGGTCGAGCTTCTCTTGGGGATAGAGCGGGGTGAGGTTGTCGAACGGCACGCGATGGCGCGTCGTCTCGGGCTCCTCGAAATTGATGTGGTTGACCTTCAACAGCGCGAAATAACGTTCGTTGTCCTTCGGGCTGCGGATCTGGCCTTCGACCGTATCACCGGTCTTGAGCGAAAAACGCCGGATCTGGCTGGGGCTGACATAGATGTCGTCAGGGCCCGAGAGATAATTGGCTTCGGGGCTTCTAAGGAAGCCGAAGCCGTCGTGGAGGACCTCGACCACGCCCTTGCCGAAGATCGGCACATCCTGCTCAGCCATTTCCTTGAGGATGGCGAACATCAGGTCCTGCTTGCGCAGCACGCTGGCATTGTCGATGCCGAGGTCTTCGCCAAAGACGAGGAGGTCTTCGGGCTTCATGTCCTTCAGTTGCTGAAGGTTCAGTGATTCGGACTCCGCCGAGACGAGAGTCGTAGTTTCAGTTTCAATTTCTGTTACGGCCATAGTTGGACCTTCTTCACGGCGGATTACAGGTGGGGAACGAAAGTCCGCCGGATATATAAAAGTTGGATTGACGCTTGCCGAAGCGGTGCCCCGAGGAAGAATGGGGTTGTTCGGCCTGACCGGATCGTTCGCTGGTCGGGTGCGTTTGCTAGAACGCCCTAGAGATAAGCGCGGGTTTGGCCGGAGTCAAACGACAACTGCGCAGCTGTTGGATGCCGGGCCGCTCAACAGCCCCGTTCAGAACGGTTTGACGACGACCATGATCACGATGATCACCATCAGCACGGCGGGGACCTCGTTGACGATCTTGTAGAACCGCGCCGACTTTGTGTTGCGGTCCTCGGCAAAGGCGCGCCGCCAGCGTGAAAGCCAGCCGTGAAGGCCAGAAAGCACCAGCACGGCGCCAAGTTTCACGTGCCACCAGCCCTCAGTCCAGATGCCGGCGCCGCGGTCGAGAAAGAGCATGCCACCCAGCAGGAAAACCAGGATCATTGCCGGGTTGATGATGCCGCGCAGCAGGCGGCGTTCCATCACCTTGAAGGTTTCTGATTGCTGTGAGCCCGGCGCGGCATCGACGTGGTAGGCAAAAAGGCGCGGCAGGTAGAGCATGCCCGCCATCCAGGCTATCACCGCGATGATATGGAACGCCTTGACCCAGGGATAGGCGCCGCCCAGAAAACCTTCCATCTCATGCCTCCCGGCACGGGCAGCGGCCCCAACTTGCCGGACAGACCCTGCGTCCGGCATCGCCAGACGGCGACGCACGGCCCTCGGCCAAAGCATCCGTTACCACGGTGGCAAGACCATCGATAAAGGCTTCCGTTACGCCCAGTGCGGGCACGCGCAGATAGGGGCTGGCGCCATGTTTGGCCGCCATCTCGGCATATTCGATATCAAGCTCGACCAGGGTCTCGCTGTGCTCGCTGACAAACGCCACCGGGATCACGATCACACCCTTTGCCTCGGCACCGGCGCGTTTGATCTCGTCATCAGTCGAAGGCCCGATCCAGGCCAGCGGGCCAACGCGTGACTGGTAGCAGACCTGCCAATCGAGATCAGGCCGATCAAGCCCGGCAACAATCGCAGCCGCCGTCTGTTCGATCTGCCACTGGTAGGGGTCACCGGATTTGACGATCTTTTCGGGTAGACCGTGGGCAGAAAACAACACCCGCACCGGATGCTCACCGGCTTCATCAAGAGCGGCCTGGAGCAGACCGACATGGGCCGCGACAACACCCACCTGCGTGGGATAACAACACACCGCCGTGGTTGGCACGTTCAAGCCCACCTTCGAGGCAGCCTTGTTCCAGGCCTTGATCGAGGAGCCCGTCGTGGTCGTCGAAAACTGCGGATAAAGCGGCAGCAGCACGATCCGGTCGGGTTTGAAGGCAGCGACCTCAAGTGCGGTATCCTCGCTCATGGGGTGCCAGTAACGCATCGCGATGAAGACTCTGGTGTCGTTATCAAGCCGTCCCTGCAGCGTCTTTGCCTGGGCCCGGGTTCCCTCGAGCAGAGGCGAGCGGCCGCCGATCCGCGCATAGATTTCGCGCGCTTCCTTCTGGCGTTTGTTCGAGATCGCCGAGGCCAGGATCGGGCGCAGCGGCCAGGGCAATCCGATGATTGCGGGATCGTTGAAGAGGTTGTTCAGGAACGGCTGGATCGTCTCGGGCGAATCGGGGCCGCCCAGGTTGAAGAGCACCACAGCCGTGCGTGTCATGACACCATCCCGGAAGGCTCACGCAACGCCGCGACCAGCTCGGCGACATGTTCGGGTGGGGTTTCCTTGATCACGCCATGGCCCAGATTGAAGACATGGGGACCACCGGCAAGTGCTGCCCTGATAGCATGTACCTGGTCGGTCAGACCTACACCACCAGCGAGCAGAACTTCCGGGTTGAGGTTGCCCTGCACGGGAAGGGTTTTCTGCAGTGCCTGCATGGTCGAGAGCGGGGTCATCTGATCGACCTGGATCGCGTCGACCCCGGTACCGGCAATAAACGCGTCATAGCCGTCACCGGCAGCGCGCGGGAAACCAATCACCGGCACACCGGGCCGGGCCGCATGTACGGCAGACACGATCGTCGCGATCGGTTTGATCGACCAGCGCTCAAAACCCTTGCCGCCGGCCAGAAGTCCGGCCCAGCTATCGAAGATCTGGACCGCTTCGGCTCCGGCATCGATTTCAGCGATCAACAGATTCGAGACCGCTTCGGCCAGAATCGAAAGCAGACGATCAAGCAGGGCGGGGTCCTCGGTCATGAGCGCACGGGTACGGGCAAAGACACCGCCGCCCTTGCCGTCGATCATGTAAGCGACCAGCGTGAAGGGCGCACCGGCAAATCCGATCAGCGCGGTCTTGTTGTCCAGTTCCGCCTTCACCAGCGCCAGGGTTTCCATCAGTGCCTGATTACCCTCGACGACACGCAACGGATCGAGACGATCGACATCGCCATGGCCGCCAAGCGGTTCGAGCAACGGACCTTCGCCTTCGGCAAAACGCACATGACGGCCCATGGCATGCGGTACGATCAGGATGTCGGAGAACACGATGGCCGCATCCAGCGCAAAGCGGCGAATCGGCTGCAGTGTGATCTCAGCAGCCATCACCGGGTTGTTGCAACAGGCCATGAAGTCGGGGGCCTGTTTTCGCAGGGCGCGATATTCCGGCAGATAACGCCCGGCCTGGCGCATCAGCCAAACTGGCGGTGGGTCGACACGGGTTCCGCCAAGGGCCTTGGTCAGGGCCTTGGCAGCTGTCGATTCTGGCTTGGACTGGGCTTTCACGAGCGGTTTGGTACACCCTTTCCTCTACTAAAGAAAGTAAGTCTAAAAGGTTGTTGTAGTAGTGGATGCCTGTTGATTCCGGGGATGGTGTGGGGACCACCTGGCTATCAACAGGGATGGTCGGTCTGGGGAAAAACCAGTCACCACGTGGTGTGGAGAATCGTGAGTCCTGCGGACCCCAGCCGGGTCGCCCGGGGGCTCTTTCTGTGGATGACTTTGTTGCTGCGATCGCCGATCGCGACCGCGCAGAGGAAGTCCACATGCGGCGCAGCGGCTTTTTCCCCATGGGGACAGACAGCCGGACTTTTTATTGGCTAGGCGAACAGACTTGCAGCCCGGGTCGATTCCGGCGAGTTATCCACCCATGGCCAACGATTCACCCACACCTTCATGACCGACTTTCATTTCCACCTGGTCTCGGATGCCACCGGCGAGACGATCATCTCGGTCGCCCATGCCGCCGTGGCGCAATTCGAGGATGTCGAGGCGAACGAACATATCTGGTCTCTGGTGCGGTCATCGCGCCAGATGGATCGGGTGCTCGCGGCGATCCAGGCCAATCCCGGTGTCGTGATCTACACTCTGGTCGATCCGGCCAGACGCGATCAGCTCACGATCGGGTGCCAGAAGATCGGTGTGCCCTGTGTGCCCGTACTCGACCCCGTGCTGGGTGTGCTCTCGACTTATCTGGGCCGGGCGGTCAAGGGTCAGCCCGGCGGACAACATGCGCTTGATGCCGAATACTTCGCCCGGGTCGACGCCATCCAGTTTGTCCTGCGCCATGATGACGGCCAGTCGCCCTATGATCTCGAGGAAGCCGACATCATCGTCGTCGGGGTCTCGCGCACATCAAAGACGCCAACCTGTTTCTATCTCGCCAACCGCGGGCTCAAGGCCGCCAATGTGCCGATCGTGCCTGGCGTCGATCCGCCCGAGGAATTGCTCAAGGCATCCAAGCCGCTCGTCATCGCGCTCTATCAAAGTCCCGACCGGCTGGTTCAGATTCGCAAAAACCGCATGACGATGCTCAAGCAGGATGGCGAGAGCGACTACATCGAACCCGATGCCGTGAAACGCGAACTGGCCTATGCCCGGCGTCTCTATGAAAAACACGGCTGGACCGTGCTTGATGTCACGCGCCGTTCGATCGAGGAAACTGCCGCCGCGATCCTCCAGCTCTACCAGGAGCGCTTCGGAGCGCTGCCATGAGCGTGGACCTGGCGCCGCTTGTTCTTGCATCCAAGAGCTTTGGCCGACGCGAGATGCTGGAGAATGCCGGCGTCACCTTCGCGGTCGATGCCGCCAACGTGGATGAAGACGCCGTCAAGGAATCGCTCAGGGCTGAGAATGCCCCGGTCGAACACGTCGCCGAAACACTGGCTGAGCTCAAGGCAAGACGGGTCAGCGCCCGTCATCCTGGGGTTCTCGTGCTGGGTGCTGATTCGATGCTCGAATGCGAGGGACGCTGGTTCGACAAGGCCGGGACCATGGACGAAGCGCGCGAACATCTCGAAGCGCTTTCGGGTTTCGAACATCGTCTCGTCACCTCGGCAGTTCTGGTGAAGGACGAGAACCGGCTGTGGCATCACACCGCGGTCGCGCGGATGACGATGCGCGATCTTTCGCCGGCTTTCCTGGATGACTACCTCGCGACACTCGGTAAACGCGCCTGCGCCAGTGTCGGCTGTTATCAGGTCGAAGGCCGTGGTCTCCAGCTCTTCAGCAGGATCGAAGGCGACTTCTATGCCATTGTCGGCTTGCCGATGCTGGCGGTTCTCGACCAGCTTCGCCTGCAGGGAGTCTTGAGACCATGACGATATCGGGCAAGGCAGCGATTGCCGGCGTCATGGGTTGGCCCGTGGCCCATTCGCGCTCGCCCCGGCTCCATTGTTTCTGGCTGGAGGCCTATGGCATCGATGGTGCCTATGTCCCGTTGGCGGTCCATCCCGATGG
>JABIUG010000096.1 GCA_018700655.1 Rhodospirillaceae bacterium
ACTCCCCGATACCAGCCTCACCGCTGTTGATCTCCTGCCCGCCGCCGACAAGGCAAATGACAACACACCAGTCATCGTGTCGGTCCATCACGCTAATCAAGAATTCAGGCTCGGACATATCAAAATCCGAAACGCCACGTTTCGTCTGCATGAATTTGGAGGCCTGTTTGCGCGTCCAGGCCCTCTGCGCCTCATCAAAGACCACGACCTGCTCGATCGGCGCAGCTTGGGAGCGGAGTGCATCATCACGAAAGTGATGGATGTTCTGAACAAAGCTCTCAACCTTGCTCCGCGCTCTAGCTATGGTCATACGCTCTCGCGGTGCCGCCTCCTCCTCTTGCCGCTCCTCTTCTTTTCGCTGTGCTTCATCTCGCGCCAGGGCTTCGCGCAACACAGCAACCAGGGGGCCATTGCCAGATAGAAAAACAGCGTGCTCGTCTTCGTGATGCTGGGCCCGGCCCGTAGCGACATTCAAGCCCGCGAGAGTTTTGCCGGCGCCGGGAACACCGGTGACAAAGCAGATCGCCTTGGATCCGTCTCGCTTGGCGGCTTCGATGATCGCGCTGATCGCATCATTCGTGACGTTTAGGTTTTGTCTCCCAGCATCAGAGCGTGTGATCTCATCAACCCGATGGTTTCGATAGAGTGCCTCGGCCGCTTCAACGATCGTCGGTGTCGGTTTGTACCGCGAAGCTATCCAGCCCTGCACATCGATCTCACCGAATTCAACTTGGCTGACCATTAACTCCAGCTGAGCGCTGAGGTCGGCGCCCGAGACAACCTGTGGCTCGGCAACACGATCGTGAGCCCACTTCAATGACGGCAAGCCGGCTTCGTCCTCGGCTGCCGGCGTCACGACCAGGGGCACCAGTGGCAGCCTGTGGCTATCCTCGTGGAAGTTCTTGAGATCGAGCGCGTAGTCATGGGCCTGCTCGAGAGCGGCCCGTATGTGCGTCGACTCACCGACCTTAAACTCGAGAATGAACACCACGCCTTCGATAATCAGAACGACATCAACGCGTTTGCCCAAGCGCGGAATGGTAAACTCGAACAGGATGTGACCGCCCTCATGACCACTCAGCTGGTCCTTGAGCAGTTCAATTTGGCCCAGCCATGCGTCACGCTGCCGTTGGTTGAGGTCGAATTGGTGATGGCGAGCGAGCTCACCCAAAACCATTTTGGTCTCAGCCGCTCGAAACTCACCGATCGTTGACGAATAGTAGGCATTCGGCATCGGCTGCTTATCCCTCCATGCCAGCGACCAAACGCTGTGTGTGCGACAAGCATGTCATATTAGGACGCTCCCTTCAGCCGAACTACGGCGCCGCACTGCGGCCTACACCATAGAAGTCCCGCGTGTTCAGCGCGTGATACCGGAAGAGCCACGGATCGGTTGTTCTGTCCGGCCATGGCTGGCGCAACGATTAACATCATCCCATGCAACACCATGGACAAAACCTCCGTATCGGAGCGACTGTGGCATTGGCGACGAACGATGCCAACCCAAACGCAAGAGAGCGGCCATGGCCCGACCCGGCAGCAACAGCCCCCGCACCGATAAACGCCCGCGTCACGTCGTCGACACCTATTACGATATGGCGAGCGACGATCCGGGCCTGCTCCAGGTTTGGGCCTATTCGGACCGCATGAGCTACCACGCCGGCGAAACGCTGGCGCTTCACGTCAACACGACAGGAGCGCACTACGACATCGAGATCGGGCGCGACGGGCTGCGTTACGAAACCCTGTTTCGGGTGGCCAGCCTTGAAGGCACCCAGCACGCGACGCCCGAGGACTGTTCGATCACGGGCTGCGGCTGGCCTGTGGCATGGAACTTCAACATCCCTGCCGACTGGCAACCAGGCGGTTACCTCATCACCCTGATCGCCAGGCGCGGTGAAAAGGCCGCCACCTATACCCATGTCATCGTTGTCCGCGCGGCAAAGGGTGCCGACCGCGAGCCGTGCCCAAAAAACCCTTCCCGGCCGGAACGCCGGCCCGTTATCCCTATATGGAATGGGCCTGGGCGAACGGTTATTCGAAGAAATACGCCTCGGCCGGCTGGGCCAGCTACGAACGTCACATGACGCGCTGGCTGGAGGCCGAAGGCTACCATTACGACATCGCCACCCTGCATGACCTTCATGCTGATCCGGGCCTTCTGGCAGGCCATCGCTGCGTCGTTTTCGTCGGCCATGACGAATACTGGAGCCGCAAAATGCGCGATGCGGTCGACGGCTATGTCGAGAGCGGCGGCCATGTCGCCCGCTTCGCCGGCAACTTCTTCTGGCAGATCAGGCTGGAAGACGAGGGTAGTACCCAAGTCTGCTACAAATACATCGCCCGCGCCGAAGACCCGGTCATGGGAACGCCCGATGAAACCTCGGCGACCAACTGTTGGGAAGCACCGGAAATCAACCATCCCGGCGCCCTCACCTTCGGCGTCAACGGCAGCCGTGGCATCTATGCCGGGCTCGGCCATTGTGTCGGACGTGGATCAGGCGGCTTCACGATCTATCGCCCCGAGCACTGGGCTTTTGAGGACGCATATGTGGGTTATGGCGACGTGCTGGGCGCGGAAAGCCGTATCTTCGGTTACGAAGTCGACGGACTCGATCACATCGTCGAACGCGGCCTGCCCTACCCGACTGGCGAAGACGGCGCACCCGAAGGCCTTAAGATTCTGGGCCTGGGGCTGGCAACCAACCGAGAAGCCAACTTCGGCGGCTGGGACGAAGACCTCTATATCGGCGACAGCGATGCCGCCTTCCTGGCCGAAACCCTCCATGGCGAGACGAGCGCGGAATCGCTCGACAAGGTCGCGCGCAGCAACGGCATGATCGTGAACTTCCCGCGCGGCCAGGGCGAAGTCTTCACCGCGGGCTGCTGCGAGTGGGTCAACGGCCTCCGCCTGAATGATCTCTCAGTTATCCAGGTCACACGTAACGTACTCCGGCGCTTCACCGGGCACTGAAGCAGGCTACGTCGCCAGTCTGGCGCCCTCGGCCCAGTGGGACAGCTCCATTTCGGAGCGACGTGCCCATTTCGCGTCATCACCACCCGCGAACTGGCGCGAGCGTTCCCAATCGTCGAGCGA
>JABIUG010000010.1 GCA_018700655.1 Rhodospirillaceae bacterium
ATGAAGGCATGGAAATGGACACGGCGTTTGGCTGTGACGGGCACTGTCTCGAAAAACAGGTCCATCAGCATCGATTTCCCACGCCCGACGCCACCATGAAGGTAGATGCCGCGCGGCCCGTTCGCAGGCTCGTCACGGCTCAGCAGGCGACCGATCAAACCACGGGTTTCCCGCCTGGGTGCGGCCAGCGCGGAAGCGAGCGCCTGCAGGCGCGCGGCCACCGATTCCTGCACGGGATCGGGGCTGAGTTCGCCGGCAGCGCAAAGCGCCATGTAGCGGTCGTAGGGGCCGTCAGACATGATCTCGCCGATGGTCAGAAGAACCCTCGTTTAGACCAGTTTTGGCAGTGGTGTCACGGCCTGGGATGCCAAGGCCCAGCGAGATCATGGTTTGCCCTCGAGCACCCATACCCCGGTCCGGGCTTGACCCCGGAGGATTGCTGGCGTGGGATCGTACCAACAAGGGGAATACACCATGGCCGATCTCGATCTCTGTTTCACATCCGCCACCGAACTCGCCCGGCGCATCGCCACTGGTGAGATGTCGCCGGTCGACATCGTCGAAAACAGCCTGGCGCGCATCGAGGAGGTCAATCCCGCCCTCAACTGCTTCTGTTTCGTCTTTCCCGAAGAAGCGCGACAGAAAGCCAAAGAGGCCGAAGCGGCGGTCGAGGCGGGCAAACCCCTGGGTCCGCTCCACGGCGTGCCGATCGCGATCAAGGATTTCACCCCAACCAAGGGTAAAACCACGACGATGGGGAGCAAGGTCTATGCCGACAATGTCCCCGATGATGACGCCCAGGTCGTCAAGGACCTTCTTGGCGCGGGCGCAATCATGGTCGGCAAGACCACCACACCCGAATTCGCCCATGATAGCTTCACCCACAGCCCGCTCTGGGGCACGACGCGTAACCCCTGGAACCCCGAGCGCACACCCGGCGGTTCCTCCGGCGGCTCGGGCGCTGCCGTGGCCTCGGGCTGTGTGACGCTGGCCGAGGGCTCCGACATGGGCGGGTCCGTGCGCATTCCGGCCTCGTTCTGCGGCACCGTGGGCCTGAAACCCAGCCTGGGGCGGATTCCCATGACGGTGCTGCCAACCGTGTTCGACAACATCAGCCATTTCGGCCCGCTGGCGCGCACGCTCGATGATGCCGCCCTGTTTCTCGATATCGCACAGGGGCCGTTCGAGCGTGACATCATGTCGAACGCGACACCGATCGACATCCAGCGCCCTGTACCCACCGATGTCGGCGGGATGCGCATTGCACTCAACATGGACCTTGGCATCTATCACGTCGATGACGAGGTCGCGGCCAATGTCGAGGCCTGTGCCGCTGCTCTGCGCGATGCCGGCGCTGTGGTCGAACAGGTTGACCTGGGCTGGACGCCAGACTGCGTCGATGCCTGGCTGACCTATTGGAACGTCTATCTCGCCGCCTTCTTCGAGCAACATCTCGACACCCGGCGCGATGATCTCGATCCTAACATCGCGGCCATGTTTGACGCCGCGCGCAAGGTCAGCGCCATCGATTTCAAGCGCCTGGAGTTCGTACGTACCCAGCAGTGGTTCAAGCTGTGCGATGTGTTCGAGCGTTATGACGCCCTGATCTGCCCGACGACACCGATCCCGGCCCCGTCGGCCAGCAGTTCCGATGCCGAACAGCTCGGCATGCGCCCCGACGGCAAGATGAACTCGTCTGATATGACCCTTGTGTTCAACAACGTCGCCCAGTGCCCGGCACTATCGGTGCCGTCGGGCATGCACAGCACCGGCCTGCCGACCTCTCTACAGATTATAGGCCATCGCTTCGACGATCTGACGGTGCTGCGGATCGGCGCGGCGGTGGAGAGGGCGATGCCGTGGGCCCAGCGGCGCCCAGCCCTTTGAGAAGGCATCGCGTAAAAGACGATTCCAACTCCCTGCAAGGCTCAGGTAGCGGCGAGTATCCGCGAGAGTTTTAAAGTGCCTCGATCATCGGGGCGGCCGCCGGGATGGCGGTGGCGACAGCGTTGAGACCGGCGGCGTTGCCGCTCTTTTCATCGTCTTCACCGATTCCTTGAGCGGGGCCGGAAAGAAGAACGCGATCTCCTCGTGGCGGTCGGCCGACCACAGGCTGCGCTGGTCCACGATGGCGCCGAAGTCGCCGCCATAAACGTGGAGTGCGCCACCGGTGGTCGGGTTGGGGTTCTCGATGCCGTGGATCGCATCGGCGGCGAGGGCGACCACATCGCCGGGCACCGCAGTCTTCGAATCAATGAAACGCAGGCCATCGCCATCACGCCGGTAGATGTGGCTGATCTCCTCGCCCTCGAGCTGGGCGATGCAGGCCACGACCGTGTGGTTGTGGGTCGCGCTCTGGAAGCGGGGCGGGATCCTGCCATAAAGCATGGTCAGCTCCGGCGAGGCATGCACGATCAACTCGCCGATATCGGCACCTGCCGGTACGGCTGCCTCCAGAGCAGCGATCACCTCGGCCGGTGTGTTCTCAGCCATGGCCTCATCAAGACACGCCTTCATGGCCTTGTGAGAGCCGTCCGCAGACGCCATAGCCTCCTTGCATGCTGCCGCAAACCCATCGACCGAAAACTCCGACATCATCATCTCGCCGTGAAACCAACCCTTGCGAGCCCGAACGGCAACTTTGGAATCGAACGTCGCGAATGGCAAT
Source organism: Rhodospirillaceae bacterium (assembly GCA_018700655.1). Taxonomy (GTDB): domain Bacteria; phylum Pseudomonadota; class Alphaproteobacteria; order SP197; family SP197; genus SP197. The sequence goes on from JABIUG010000010.1 coordinate 2,669, forward strand.
CCCGAGCTAGGCTCTCCTGCTAAGGCCTGCCATGGCGAGACAGAGCCAACCCGCGATGAAGGAGAGGCCGCCCGCCAGGGCGGCGAGGGCGATGCCTTCGAGGCCGTTCACGGTCGAGAGCAGCAACGCACCGTAGAACAGTACCTGACCGGCAACGAACAACCGCCCCGCTCTTCGTGCCCATTTCGCAGCAGGGCCGGTCACGAGCCAGGCCACGGCCAGCAGTGCTAGGCTGTGCCACATGAGGTAACGCACGGCGGTCGCCATGCGTGCCGCACCTTCCGGTCCGGCGGCGTGTGCGGCCATCGCGGCCAGCGCGACGGAAAGTGCACCGGTGATCCCAGCGATTACCAGCCAGGGACGTGAGGCTGTGCTCATACCCCGGAGATCCAGGAAATCAGGAACTTCAGGCCGTAGACCGTGCCGGCGACGGCCACGATGCTGCCAACGTAAAGCCCGGCGAACCAGGCCAGGCGCCGGCGCCGCTCAGTCCTGTCCGTAACCGTCATGGTCCTTCACGGGGCCGCGGAAGACCCAGTAGGTGTAGCCGGTGTATCCAAGGATCGCGGGGATCGAGAACAGTGCGCCCCAGATGAGCAACTGCTGGCTTGCCGGCGACGAGGCCGCCTCCCAGATCGTCATCACGCGCGGCACGGCATAGGGCCACAGGCTGATCGCCAGGCCCAGGAAACCCAGCAGGAAGATCACAACGCCACAGAGGAACGGCTGCCAGGAATTGTCCTTCAAGAGGCCACGCCACAACCCGATAAAAGCAACGGCGGTCAAAAGAGGTACCGGCATCAGCCAGAGCATCTCGGGCCAGGTGAACCAGCAGCGGGCAATTTCAGGATCGACGTAGGGTGTCAAAAGGCTGATGACCGACATGGCAACCAGGACAAAGGCGCTAAAGCGCAGGGCCATCGAACGCGACCAGGCACGCAGCTCGCCTTCGGTCTTCATCACCAGCCAGCAGCTGCCCAGCATGCCGTATCCTACGACCAGCGACAGCCCGGTGAAGAGGTTGAAGGGGTGGAGCCAGCTCCAGGGGCCGCCTTCAAAGACACCGGCTTCGAAGGAAAAGCCGCCGATGAAATGGCCGAGCACGACACCCTGGCTGAAGGCCGCCAGGGTCGAGCCGAGGGCAAAGACACGGCGCCAGATGTGTTCGCCGCCGGGCGAGCGGTGGCGGAACTCGAAGGCGACACCACGCAGGATAAATCCCAGCAACATGGCAAAGATCGGCAGATAGACCGCCGGCAGGATCGCAGAATAGGCGCGCGGGAAGATCGCCAGGATGATGACGCCACCCAGTACCAGCCAGGTCTCGTTGCCGTCCCAGACCGGCGCGATCGACGACATCATGCGATCACGGTTGTCGCGCGACTTCTGGAACGGGAACACAATGCCGACGCCAAGGTCAAAGCCGTCGAGCACGACGTACATGACGACGCCAACGGCCAGGATTGCGGCCCACATGACAACGAGGTCCATCACGACTCTCCCATGGCGGAATCAGGGCCGCGCGCTATCAGACGCGCCCCAACCTTGAGGAAAACCAGCAGGATGACGGTATAGACAACGCTAACCGCGATCAGCGAGATCGCCACCGTTTCCGTGGTCAGGCTGGGCGTGACCGCATCGGACGTGCGCAGCAAGCCGTGCACGACCCAGGGCTGACGTCCTGCTTCGGTCGTGACCCAGCCGGCAATGGTCGCGGCAATGCCTGCCGGCCCCATCAGGATCAGAAGTTTCAGATACCAGACGCTTTCGGCAAGTTTCTTCCGGTAACGCAGCCATTGTCCCAGGAATGCGGCTCCGATCATCAGGAAGCCCAGCCCGGCCATGATGCGGAAGGCAAAAAACACGAGCGGCACATAAGGCCAATCCTCTTTGGCGACGTCGTGCAGTCCGGGCAAGGTGCCATCGAGCGTGTGGGTCAGGATCAGGCTGCCGAGATAAGGCACCGAGATCTCATAGAGGTTCTTCTCGAGTTCCATGTCGGGCCAGGCGAAAAGGACCAGCGGCGCCTCGGAAACCGAGTACCAGTGGCCCTCGATCGCGGCGATCTTGATCGGCTGATAGATCAGCGTGTTGAGACCGTGCTGGTCGCCCAGGAAGGCTTGCAGGGGCGCGGTGATCACAGCCATCAGTAGCGCCAGCTTCAGGCAGGTCAACATGGTCTCGCGTTCGCGGTTTTTCCAGACACACCAGGCCGAGACACCAGCGATGACAAAAGACGAACTGACCAGCGATGCGTTCAGCATGTGGGCCAGACGATAGGGGAAGGACGGGTTGAAGATGACCTCCATCCAGTCGACCGGCACGGCATAACCCGCGGCGCTGATCTCGTAGCCCGCCGGCGTCTGCATCCAGGAATTGGCCGATAGAATCCAGAAGGCCGAGAAGGTCGTGCCCAGCGCGACCATACAGGTCGCAAAGAAATGCAGGCGTGGCCCGACCCGGCGCTCACCAAACAGCATAATGCCGATGAACCCGGCCTCGAGGAAAAACGCGGTGAAGACCTCGTAACCGATCAGCGGGCCCAGCACGTCGCCGATGAAGTTGGAATATCCGCTGAAGTTGAGCCCGAACTCGAAGGTCAGCACGACACCCGACACGACCCCTATACCAAAGGCCAGCGCGAAGAGCTCGACCCAGAAGCGGTAGAGCCTGAGGTAGACGTGTTTTCCCGTCCGCAGCCAGGCACCTTCCAGAAAGGCGAGGAAAAGCGCCGTGCCGATCGTCATGGTCGGGAACATGATGTGAAATGCCGTCGTCAGCCCAAATTGGAGGCGCGACAGATAAAGCGCGTCGATTTCCATGATCAGTTCAGCGCCAGGCGCAGCTTCGATAGCATTTGCTCGGCCTCCGCACGTTCAGCGCCAACCGGCGCGGTTTCCAGGAACAGGTGAAATGCCTCGATCGCTGCACCGACATTGCCACGATGGGCCTCGACCATGCCAAGATCGCGCTGCAGCCCCTTTGAACCCGGCGCGATCAGGATCATGCGCCGGGTCACCTCTGCACCGCGGTCGAGTTCACCGTTTTGTAGCGCACGGGTGCGGATGTTGTTCTGCAGGCGCAACAGGACGGACCGGTTACCGACCGGTTCGAACCAGGCGCGATCCATTTCGGTGTTGGTTCCCAGGACCTGCTTGGCCAGGTCGCGCAAAGCCGGAGGCTCCAGGATTGCACCGTCGTCGAAAGGGTCGACGATCGCACGTTCGCCCTCACCATCGAGACGCAGCAGGAAATGCGACGGGAAGTTCAGGCCCTCGACGACCCAGTTCATGCTGCGAGCAACATGAATGTAAAGAATCCCCAGTGAGACGGGGATGCCCATCTTGCGGTCGATCACGCTGATCAGGTCGGCATTGTCCATGTTGTCATAGCTTGAACGATCGCCCTGATAGCCGTGCCGTTCAAACAGGACCCGCGCCACGGCCCAGGCACGACCCTCGAGCGTGTTGCCCCGATGGCCAAGTGCTGCGACATCGGCGGCCAGACCGGCGAGATGGCGGCGATAGCCAAAGACATCGACGTCGGGATGGTCGAGCCCGGCCAGCAGCAAGGCAGCCTCGGCCGGGTCGATCGCTGCATCATCGCGTTCGCCGATCTGGGCAAGCTGTTTTCTGATCTCTTCGGGGCCGCTCACGTCTTCTGGCGCCTCAGGCTGCTGAATGGCCGGGATCATGGCACATTGTCCTTTCGGCTTCACCCGTCACAGGTGCATCGATGGCATCATCCCGTAACAACCTCGAACCGGGCCCCTGCCCGCTCTGCGGCCGGGCGATGATCGATGGCCCCTCAATCGACCGGCACCACTGGATACCCCGTGCACAAGGCGGCAAGGAGCAGGCGCCGATGCACCGCGTCTGTCACAAGAAAATCCACAGCGTGCTGACCGAACGCGAGATCGCCGTGCTCTACAGCACACCCGATGCCCTGCGCGCCCATCCAGAGATCGCCAGGTTCATCGACTGGGTCCAGCGCCACCCGCCGGAATGGAACGACCGCCACAGAAGCCCCCGGCGAACGCGCTAGATCGGGGCCGGCATCGCCCGGAGTTTCCAGATCGGCGAACGCCAAAGGACGACAGGTGCGATGAAACCACCGATCACGCCGGTCCAGATCACCGCATAGACGCTGATCTCACTAGCCAGAACACCGCCGATCGCGGCCCCAAACGGCATCAGGAGGCCCGCGGTAACGTGAAAAGCGGCGTTGGCCCGGCCCAGCACCGCCTGGGGTAGAATCGTCTGGCGCAGGCTCATGGCATGGATCAGGTAGGCAACGACAAAGGCGTCGCTGACGAACTGGTGGAAGGCGAGCAGAAGGAGCGAGAGCCAGCCATCGTCATAAGCAAACGGCAGTGTCAGTGCCGCGACGCGGCCACAGACGATCAACACAAACATCGCAGCACCCAGCCCGAATACGCGTGCGGCCCGCCGCGCGATCAAGGCGCCCAACAGCGCGCCGACGCCGCCCATCGCAACCAGAACGCCGTAGGTCGCGGGACCCAGACCGAGTGTCTGAAGCACGAAGACCGAATACATGCCGCCATAGGTGAACGCGACGAAGAAGGCCTCGAGCACGGCGACGAAGAAAAGCGTCTTCACGATGCCGCCGTCGAGGCAGGCCCGCACACCCATGATGATGTCTGCCAGGATCGCACCGCTCTGCCGGCTGACGTGATCGAGATTCTCCTGCGCCCTGATGCGGAAAAGGAAGAAGGCGGAAACGAGATAGGTGACTGTGTCTGCGAGCAGCGCGAAAGGCGCGGTGATGAGTTCGACGAGCACGCCCGAGATACCCGGCCCGCCGATCTCGGCCACGGCATCGGTCGCCTCCAGCTTGGCATTGCCCTCGGTCAGGTGCTGGCGCCCGATCAGGACCGGAAGGTAGGTGTTGTCGGCGATCTGGAACAGGGTCGTTGCCGCGCCCATGCCGGCAGCCACGACGAAGAGATGGGACATCGTGAGCACGTCGAACCAGGCCGCGGCAGGCACGGTGACGAGCAGGACCGCACGGACGAGGTCGCAGCCCACAAGGATCGGGCGCTTGGCATGGCTATCGATGAAACCACCCAAGAAAATCCCGACCAGCACGCCCGGTGCGACACCGAGCGCAGCCAGGACGCCGATCTCCCAGGGCTCTGCGCCGATCGTCAGCAGCGCGACCATGTTGAGTGCGGTGCGGCTGATACGGCTGCCGAAGGCGCTGGTCACCTGGGCAGACCACAGCTTCAGAAAGTCGCCGTGACGCCACAGGCCCGATGACGGCCACCAGGCCGGAAACTGTTTCATCGCCTCAACCCAAATCCATCCATGGCCTTGCAGCCGATGAATGGGTCTATAGTGCGCCAACGATCTTCCCGCCACTCGCCCGGCATTCCCTTGTGAATCCTTCCGACTCCGATCCGGTCGACGCCCTGCCAGGACGGCGCTCTGCCTTTCTGCTGCTTTTTGGCAGTCTGGTCTGTGTCGGGCTCGGCCAATCGCTGCTTTTCACCGTGCTGCCACCACTCTCGCGCATGATCGGGCTGATGGAATGGCAGGTCGGCGCGATCTTTGCCTTCTCCGGGCTGATGTGGTTCCTGATGAGCCCTATCTGGGGGCGCAAGAGCGATATCTGGGGGCGAAAGCCGGTGATCCTCCTGGGGATCGCGGCCTACGGCACGTCGATGGCGCTGTTCCTGATGATGGTCAAGTTCAGCATGCTGGGCTGGCTCTCGCTCACGGTCGGGTTCCCGCTGATGGTTCTGGCGCGCGGTATCTTCGGCATCGTCGGCTCGGGCACCTTTCCCGCCGCCCAGGCCTATATCGCCGACCGCACAACCCGCGCCGAACGCACCGCCAACATCGCGTTGATCAATGCCGCCTTCGGGGTCGGCGTCATCCTCGGCCCTGGGCTGGGCGCCCTGTTGATCGGGATTGATATCCTCGCACCGCTTTATGCCGTGGCTGCGATCGTCTTCCTTTCAGCAATCATGATCGCGCTGTTCCTGCCCGAAACACGGGTCGCGGCATCCGATCGCGTCCAATCGGTCAAACTGCACATCCTCGACCGGCGTATCATGCCACTGGCATTCGCCGGTGTGATCATGAGCATCTGCCAGGCAGCGACCATGCAGACGGCAGCCTTCTTCATGATGGACCTGCTGGATCTGACGCCGGAATCGGCGGCGTTGAAGTCGGGTATTGCTTTGACGGTCTCGGCAGCGGCTTCGCTGGTCGTGCAGATTGTCGCGATCCGGACCTTTGACCTGGCGCCCAAGGCGCTGCTGATCTGGGGCAGTTCGATCGCTCTGAGCGGTTATGTCGTCTTTCTGTTGTCGGGTTCGTACCTGCCAATCGTGGCCGCACTTGTCCTGCACGGCATCGGGATCGGCATGTTGCGGCCAGGCCTGGGCGCTGCCGCATCGCTTGCGGTCGGTTCCCGCG
>JABIUG010000097.1 GCA_018700655.1 Rhodospirillaceae bacterium
CCGAAGCCATCTTGCCGCGCCCTGCAGGTCTGACCTACGCTACGCTCCGGTCAGCCCAGCAGGGCGACCACAACCGCCGGACTCTAACTTAGAAGGTGGACCACCTCATCGGGGCAGGCCATATGGGTGGCATAATCGCGCAGGAATATGCCCTGGCTTATGGCGACAACCTGCGCTCCCTGATCCTGTGTGCCACATTTGCCGAGCCGGGGCCGTTTTGTCTCAAACTCCTGGAAGTCTGGGAGGTACTTGCAAGCCAGTGCGGCATCGAGGCGACCGTGCGCGATGTCCTGCTGTGTTGTTTCACACCGGGTTTTTATGAAGAGCAGCCCGAACTGGCGAAAGAGTTCGATGAGGGTGTCGCCACGATCGGGCAGACGGCCGAGGGTTTTCTCAGCCAACTTGCTGCCGCGCGCGATCACAACGCCACGGACCGGTTGGCTGACATCTCGACGCCCACGCTGGTGCTTGCCGGTGAAGAAGACATCCTGATCCCGAACAGGCAGTCGCTCCGCATCCATGAACATATGCCAGGTTCGGAGTGGCTGACGGTTCCCGGTGGCCACGCCGCCTGCTGGGAGTTTCCCGACACCTTCAACGACGCTGTTCTCCGTTTTATCGGGCGTCACAGGGGTTCTTGATCTGATCGGAGATGGGTGGCCTTCGGGGCAGTCAGCCATGGGGCTGGCCGATCACCATCAGTCGCGCTTATGATCCGGGATGGCGATCAACCTGGATATCCGGCATCTGCGTATGCTGGTGGCGCTCGACCAGCATGGCGGTGTGACCGCGGCGGCGCGTGCTCTGGGTATCTCGCAGCCTGCCTTGAGTTATCAGATCAACGAAGCCGAACGACGGGCCGGTGTTCCACTGTTTCGCAGGGTCCGCCGCCGTCTTGTCTTTACCTGGCAGGGTCAGGAGTTGCTGCATTCGGCACGCTCGGTTGTTGCGGAGCTTGAGCGGGCCGAGCGCGATCTCTCGCGTTATGGCGATTCCCCCCATGCCCTGGTGCGGCTGGTGACACGGGCCTATTGCCCCTTCGGCTGGTGGCCCGGCTTTGTCCGCCACCTGCGTGAGCGTCACCCCGATATCGAGATCGAACACCATGTCGAGACGCTGACACCACCGCTGGCGGTTCTCGAGAGCGGTGCGGCTGATCTTGTGTTGAGCCCCGGGGTCCCGCGTAGCCGCGCTTTTCACGTCATACCGGCGTTCGATGACACGTTGGTTGCGCTGGTGCCCAAAGGGAGCGAACTCGCCGACCGCGAATATCTCGAAGCAACCGACTTCGCTGACCACGCCTATGTCACATATTCGACCGTCCTCGAAGGCGGGCTGGATCATGAGTTGCTGTTTCGTGGCGGCCAAGCAATGCCCGTGACCTACTTGCGCACGGCATCGATGGAAGCCATGGCCGGGATGGTCACCAGTTGGGCCGCACGCGAAATCAGCAAACGGTTCCCCCAGCTCACGGCCCGGCCGCTCACGGCACATGGCCTGAACTGTCAATGGGGCGTGGTACAGGCAATCGGTGTCTCGGCCGATCATCCCTCGTCGGTCGTGGCTCGCCAGTTGGTTTCATGGCTTGCAAAGGTTACGCAAAGTTCATAACGGAATTTTATGAAATAGACGTAAATCATCGATTTGGCCGGGGAGGGTGTTCTCCAGCATGATCGGCCGGACGTTCAAGGAGCAGGCGATCATGGCGAGACGTGCAAACAGGCAGGCAGCGGGCAAGCGCCGCGACGACTCAAGTGCGCGCAAGGTGCCGCAGTTACCCTGGACTGTGGTGCGCAATCCCTATCCGCCGACGGAGATCGCCAGCCCGGAAGATGTCGAGGTGGTGCATGACGCTTCACTGCGTGTGCTCGAAGAGATCGGCATCAACATCCTGCTCGAAGAGGCGCGCGACATTCTGAAGGCTGCCGGTGTCGCGGTGACGCCGGGCGATCCACGTGTGCGTTTCGATCGTGGTTTCATCGAAGAGGCGATGGCCAAGGCGCCTTCGCAGTGGACTCTTCATGCGCGCAACCCGGAACGCAGCCGCATCCTGGGCGGCAACTACATCAATTTCTTCCCCGTCGCGGGCAACCCCAACATTTCCGATATCGTGGGTGGGCGGCGCGCAGGCAATCTGAAGGACTACCGCGATCTCTTGCGCCTGGCCCAGGTAATCAACGCGGTCCATGGCTGCACGCCGATGCTTGAGCCGATCGATGTCGATCCGAACATTCGCTACCTCGATATCGTCGGCGAACAGCTCCTGATCACCGACAAGGTCGCATTCGGTTATTCGCTGGGCAGGCGCAAGATTCTTGATGCCATCGAGATGGTCCGCATTGCGCGCGGCATCGACGAAGCAACCCTGTTCAGGGAGCCTAGCCTTTGGACGGTGGTCAACTGCAACTCACCGCTACAGCTCGACGTCCCGATGCTGCTGGGCATGATCGAGATGGCGCGACGCAACCAGCCGATCGTGGTGACGCCCTTTACACTGGCAGGTGCGATGGCGCCGGTCTCGATTGCCGGCGCGTTGGCTCAGCAGAATGCCGAGGCCCTGGCCGCGCTGTCGTTCTGTCAGACCGTCAATCCCGGCGCACCGGTGGTCTATGGCGGTTTCACCAGCAATGTCGATATGAAGTCGGGCGCACCTGCCTTCGGTACGCCCGAATACGTCAAGGCCGTGCTGCTGGGCGCCCAGATGGCGCGGCGCTACAAACTGCCTTACCGCTCTTCCAACGTGAACGCCTCGAACTGGCCCGATGCACAGTCGACCTATGAAGGTGCGATGTCGCTGTGGTCGACGGTGATGGGCCATACCAACATGATCATGCACAGCTTCGGCTGGCTGGAAGGCGGGCTGCGCGCGTCGTTCGAAAAGATCGTGATCGATCTGGAGATGGTCCAGACCCTGATGAAGACGCTGGAGCCGGTCGACTTCTCCGAGCCGGAGCTTGGTATCGAAGCGATGCGCGATGTCGGCCCGGGTGGTCACTTCTTCGGCACGCAACACACGCTCGAGCGCTACGAGACCGCATTCTACGAACCTGTTCTGTCGGACTGGCGCAACTTCGAGACCTGGGAACAGGACGGCGCCCAGGATGCGACGCAACGTGCTCACAAGGTCTACAAGCAGCTTCTGGCCGAGTACGAGGAGCCGGCAATGGACCCTGCGATCCGTGAGGAACTCACGGGCTTCATCGCCCGGCGCAAGGCTGAAGGTGGGGCGACTGCCGACGATTAGAGCAGATCACGTTCACACGAAATCCCTCTATGGCCGGGGAAACTCCGGTGTCATGTCAATGCGCGACACACTGGTGGGATCGTACGTTGGCGTATCGATCCGGGTATCGGTAACCGCGCCCGATCTTGATGTGGCAATATGGAGAAGACGATGCGTGTGATTTTGTTTGCAGTTCTCTGTTTGGATCTGATCGAGGGGCCGCAGCCTATGACGAAGCTGATTTGCAGCGGCTTATGAAGACCAATGTCTGTGTCGACTGCGACCTCAGCGGCGCGGATCTATCGGGAATGAACCTCGGTGGGGCCAATCTGACTGGCGCCGATCTCTCCGACGCGAACCTGCGCGGGGCCGACCTGTCGCAGGCTGTGGTCGATCGTGCCGTCCTGACGTCAGCAGATCTTGGTGACACGAACCTTATGGGTCTTGGAACGATGCACACGGACTTCAGCGGCACCAATCTGGCAGGTTCGAACTGGACTCTCGATCAGGTGATCATGGCTGCGGGCGTCGGCGCGCGTTATTGCGATACCACACTGCCCGACGGTACGGTCAGTTTCGCAAGCTGCTGATCAAACGGCCGGTGCGCCGTTGCCGGTCGCGTGCACCCCTGTCAGGCTAAGCCATGGGAAGCGAAGAGCTCTATTTCACCGCACAGAGCGTGCTGTCGGACCCCGCAGTGATGTTCGTCTGTTCGACGCCCTTGATGATGATGTCGGCGTGCTTTGTCGTGTTGTCCAGGGCCTCTTGCTGCACGACTACTATGGCGCGCTTCTTTACGAAAAGCCGCCGGCCGGTTTCAACGGGAAGTCGCGCCAGACCCTGGCTGTCGCAAAGCGTCTGGAAGACGTTCTGGGGGCCAACAATGTCCCACTGGCGCTCTCGCGCGCGCCCTTTGAGCGCGAGGTCGGGACCTGTCGCGATTATGCTTTGATGCTGTGTTCGATGCTGTGCCACAAGGGCAGGGCTGCGCGTGTGCGTTGCGGCTTTGCGAGCTATTTCGGGGCTGGCCGTCACGAGGATCATTGGATCTGTGAGGTTTGGCTGACGAAGGCCCGGTGTTGGGCCCAGGTCGACCCGCAACTCGATCCCGCGCATTGCACACATCTCGGGATCGGCTTCGACACCACGGACATGCCGACAGGAGCCTTTGTCACGGGTGTAGAGGCCTGGCAGCGCTGCCGTCATGGGGAAAACCCCGAAGCATGGGGTAAATCCGATGCGGCTGGCCTTTGGTTTGTCGAGGTCAATCTGGCCCGCGATGTTCTGTCCTTATGTCATTGCGAATGTTCGGATTGGGACAACTGGCGGGATGCATCGCCGGAACACCGGGAACCCGATGAGGAACGTTTGGTTGCCGGTGATCTTCTGGCTGAGCAGTGGCGCGCATGGGTCAAGGCTGCTCCCGGGTGCGTGGCGCCTGTTTCCGCCAGGCATCGACCCGGAAATCCTGCCTGGTTCTGAACCGGGTGGCGATTGGCCACGAAAAAGGGGCGGCGCTGTCGGGAACCGCCCCTGTTCGTTGGTTCAGCAATCAGCCCTTGGTCAGGGACTGCCAGAGGGCGCTGATCGAGCGGCCGAGATTGCCGCTGCGAAGGGGCGGGGCCGAGCGCATCGGGGTGACGCTGACATCGGAAGCCCAGTAAGCCTTCGGCGAGTAGGGATGGCCGAGGATTCCTTGATCGAGGATCGTGTTCATGGACTTTCTCCTTCTTGCTGTGACGCTCTGCGTCGTTGTCTGATAGAGGATTTGGGGTTTCAGGACGATTTTTTCAAAGGAGATGTTCTAAGCTTTCACAAAAGTTTTGCTCGTGTTAAAAACACTCCATGACGATCGCCAACCTTCCGCTCAACGCCTTGCGTGCCTTTGAAGCTGCAGGCCGTCAGCTGAGTTTCAGCAAGGCGGCAGAAGAGCTCAATGTCACCGCCGCTGCCGTCAGCCATCAGGTCCGTGGACTTGAGGAGCGTTTGGGGCATGAGCTGTTCCGCCGCCGCCACCGTGCCCTTGAGCTCACGGCTGCTGGTCACCTGCTCCTGCCTGGCCTTGCCGAGGGGCTTTCAACGCTGGACCGTTCGGTGGCGCGCCTGTCGATGCTCGACAATGAATCGCGCCTTGTCATTACCGCCGACCCGACTCTCGCGGCCAAGTGGCTTATTCCCAACCTTCAGGCGTTTCAGGACTCCTATCCCGATCTCGATCTGCACCTCTCGACTTCATCGAGCGTGATCGATCTGCAGCAGCAGAAGGCCGACATCGCCTTGCGCTATGGCGCGGGAAACTACGAGGGGCTGCATGTCGAAGCACTCTCCCAGGACTACATGACGCCGGTTTGCAGTCCTTCTCTGATGAAGGGCGAGTATCCGCTGCGTAAACCCGAAGATCTCGCGCACCACACGCTCCTTCATGATGAAAGCTGGGGTTACCTTGGCGCGGTGCCTGACTGGTCCATGTGGTTGAAGGCCGCCGGGGTCGAAGGCATCGATGTCTCGCGTGGCCCGCATTTCGATGTTGCCGTGATGGCGCTGGAAGCTGCAGCCATGGGGCGCGGGGTTGCCCTCATGCCTCGTGCGCTGGTGATCGATGACCTTGCCTGGAAAAGGCTGGCTGCGCCTTTTGACGTCACGCTCCAGCTTGATTGCCGCGTCTACTTCGTCTGCGTTCCCCAGGCGCTTGAGAGGCCTGCTGTTGCGGCCTTTCGCGGATGGGTCAAGGAGATGGCGGCGCGGACCTATCTGCCGCCTGATACAAAACAGTCCAGTCAGGTCCAGCCGATCTGATCATCGCGCATGTCCTTGCGATCAAGCAGGCGTCCGGTCGACAGGAACCAGGTGATCCCGAACTGCCGGAAGGCATGATTGGGAATGATGTCGATGTCCTCGATCGGCATATCGGGCTCTTCGCCGAGCACCACCCTGGTCAGCTGCGTTCCAAACATCGAACCCATGGCGACCCCGCGACCGTTGAAGCCGATCCCGGCATGGACATTGTTGGCCAGCTTGAACAGACGCGGTGTGTGATCCGGCGTGACGGCGACCTTGCCGCCCCAGCCATGGCTCCAGCCAATCCCTTCCAGTGCGGGGAAAATCTCGCGTGCTGTCTTCTTCAGGTGTTCGACCGATCCCGGTTCTTCGAGATTGGTGAAGTTGCCCCGGCCGCCGATAACAAAGCGATTGTCACGATCAAGCTTGAAATAATGCAGTGCGCGGCGCGTTTCGGCGACGTGGTGTCGCCCGGGCAGGACCATGTTCAGGCGTGCTGCATCGAGCGGCTCGGATGCGGCGATAAAGGTGGTGATCGGAACCACGGTCTTTTCCAGATCAGGCCAGACCTTGTCGGCATAACCGTTTGTGCACAGGATCACGTGCTTGGCCTCGACCTCGCCGGTGGCCGTGACGACGCGCCAGCCTGCGCCCTGTTCATGGATGCTCTGGGCGGGGCTTTGGCCATAAACCTTCGCACCCTTGGCGATGGCGGCATGGGCCAATCCCCTGGCATAGGAGAGCGGCTGCAGATGCCCGCCGCGCGGATCGAGTATACCCAGATGATAGAGATCTGTGCCGATCAGGTCCTTGAGACCAGCACGGTCAAAGCGTTCGACCTTGACGCCAAGCTCGCCCCATTCCCTGACCCAGCCATCAAGAAAATCCCGTCCGACACGCCCGAACCCGGCATGGACAAAGCCATGGCGTTCGTGATCGCAGGCAATGCCATGACGCCCGATCAGATCGAACACCAGATCGGGCGCCTTGTTCAGCATATCAAGCACTGTGGGCGTGCGGTTGCTGCCGTACTTGGCGGCGATTTCCGATGGCAACATGCGCCAGCCCGGATTGACCTGGCCGCCGTTGCGGCCCGAGGCACCCCAACCGGGTTCGGCCGCTTCCAGGACGATCACCGATTTACCGGCCTCGGCCAGATGAAGCGCTGTCGAGAGCCCGGTGAAGCCGCCACCGATCACGACGACATCTCCACCGTGCCGGCCTTTCAAAGGAGGTGTCTCGGCGGCGGGAGAGGCGCTTGCGGCCCATAAGCTGTCGGGCAAGTTCATGTCCATTTCCCCAAGGTCTGTCGCCAGTCTAGAGCAGATCGCGTTCAGTCTGCATCGCTTGCGATAGAGGCTTTACGCGTGAAGCTGCTCTACCTATTTGAGATAGATCAGATTCACGCGAAATGGTTGAAC
>JABIUG010000098.1 GCA_018700655.1 Rhodospirillaceae bacterium
AGGGCCAGAATGACCCAGGGCAGACGTGAATCTGATTGAAACCAGCGCAACACGACGACGGGAACTCCACCACCGCGGGGTCGCTCCGCCATTTCGGATCGTTCGCCCCTGTCGCCGGTTCAGGGCGACGTTGTTATCTTGATCCTTCTTTTTGCCCCGCGTCCAGCGCTTCGAACACAGCAAACCGTGATCGGGTGTTATCCTAGGTAGACCTCGGGTGCTTCGGCATAGGGATCGGTATTGACATCGATCACCACCGGTTGGCGCAAGCGCAGTGCTTCTTCGAAGGCAGGGCGAATGTCTTGCGCCTTCTCCACACGAATGCCATGGGCGCCCATCGAGCGTGCGATTCCGGCAAAGTCGGTATCGTTGAACTGCCAGACATCACCATGGCGACCTTCCAGTTTGCCGCCGCGCGCCTCGATCTCGTCACCGATGCCCTGGTTGAGCGAGCCGTTGTTGTTGACGACGCAGATCACCGGAGCGTTCCGGCGCACGGCCGTTTCCAGCTCGGTCGTGTGGTACCAGAAGCCGCCGTCGCCGGTGAACAGGACGACGGGCCGGTCGGGGCAGGCCAGTTGTGCGCCGATCGAAGCCGGGAGTCCCCAACCCAGGGAACCCGCCGCCCGGAGATAGGACTGACCGGCATGGTTGAGGTCGATGATGCCTGCCGTCCACATGCCCGAATGCCCGGTGTCGCACACCAGGATGGCGTTCTCGGGCAACCAGTCGGTCAACTCCTTGCAGATGCGTTCGGGCCGGATCGGGGCGGAGTTCGAGTTCATGTGCCCGGCCATCTCGGCCCGCCAGTCCGCGACAAAACCCAGTGTCCGTTCGCGCCATGGCCCGCGAAGGTCGGCACCGGTCGCATCGGCGCGTTCGAGCATGACCTCCAGTGTCGCCCGGGCGTCGCCCATCATCGAAACGGCATTGGTGTAATGACGCCCGAGTTCGGCGGCGTTGATGTCGAGCTGGATCACCGCTGTCCCCGGTGGCGGCAGATGCCAGTGGGCGGTGACCTGTGATCCGGTCTGGCTACCGATGAAAAACACAAGGTCGGTCTCAAGCAGCGCCTGATCGGCCGACTTGCGTGAATAGGTTCCCGGCACCCCAATATTGAGCGGGTGGTTGCCGGGGATCGTGTCCTTGGCGTTCATGGCCGTGGCAACCGGAATGCCCAAACGTTCGGCCAATGCGATCAGGACGTCCCCCGCGCCGGAGCTGCGCACGCCGCCACCGGCCACGATCACCGGCCGTTCGGCGGCGGCCAGCAGGGTTATCGCAGCGTCGATGGCATCAGAATCGGCAACCGGTCGGAAGGCGGGTATCTGGCCGAAGCGTTCTTCTATCAGGACGTCGAGGTCGCCTTCCTCGAATTCGACATCGGCGAAGTGGCCGGCGATCTCGACATAAGCTGGCCCCGGCGTGCCGGTTGTTGCGTCGCGAAAGGCCTGGCGCATGGCTTCGGGCAGGGCCTGCAATTCTGCGACATGGGCCTGCGTCTTGGTCACGGGCACGAACATCGCGCCGTCGTCGAGCTGCTGGTAGACGTGGCGGTTCTCGAAGCGCGGCAGGGCGCCGCCGGTCATGGCGATCAGGGGCGTGTTGGCGAGATAGGGGTCTTTCAGTGCAGCGGCCAGGTTTGCCGCGCCGATCTTCTGGGCAAAACACACACCCGGGCGGCCTGAGGCACGGGCATAACCATCGGCCATGTAAACGGCGGCCTTTTCACTATGGGCCAGGATGCGCGAGATCCGGTTCGATGTTTCCATTTCACGCAGCATCTGCATCAGAACCGCTGGAACCCAGAAGACATGGGTGACGCCGCTTCGCTCCAGGAAGTCGGCAAGAAAACGCGCACCTGTCATCTTGGCCATGATCGTTTCTCTCCGCTTGGTAATGGTCTCCGTTTTACGTTCAACCTCTACGCGGGTGATCTCTCCGTGATCGCCGACGAAAATCCGTTCGACCCCCTGGTGGCTCTGGCCGCCCAGCGTGATCGTGAATTCGAACTCCACGCCAGTCGTGTCGACATGACGCCAGTCGCGCGTTTCCCGATGGACATCGGGGAAGTCGGCAAAGAATTTCCGGTTCATGGCAAGGATGGTTTCGGCGCCGTCATGGGAACCCACGCCCGAAGAACGATAGGCGACATCCTTTGAGAGCATCGTGGCGATGCGTTCGACGTCATGATCGTTCGACGCATCGACATAAGCTTTAGCGATCGTCATGCGTTGAGCCTCATCCATCAGGCCGTCTCCCTGTTTTGTTGTGCAAGGGCAGCGCCAAGGCTTGCTGTTGCAGCCTCGATGCCGCCGCGCCCATGGTCAATGTCGAGCGCGACCAGGGCTGTTTCGAGAACGCCCAGTGTGCCCAGGATCATCGGTGCGTTGACATGGCCCATATGGGCGATGCGGATCGCCTTGCCGGTCAGCTCGGGCCCGATGCCGATGCCCAGAATCACGCCGCAGTGGTCCTTGCAGAACTCCAGAAGGCGGGCGGGATCGGCGCCGTTGATGCGCACGGTGGTGACCGAGTTGGAACGTTCGGCATCTTCGAGAATATTGAACTCCATCGTGCCGCCCTGACCCCAGCAGGCGACGGCGGCCCGGGTCGCGCCAGCCAGAAGGGCATGCCGATGGGTCGCGTTGTCGAGGCCTTCCTCGAGCAGCATGTCGAGCGATTCGCGCAAGCCGAACAGCATGTGCTCGGGCGCGGTGCCGCAGTATTTCATGTAGTGCTCGGGACCTTCGCGCATGGTCCAGTCCCAGTAGCGCGTGATCAGGGCGGCCGATTGATGACGTTGCCTTGCCTTGTCGTTGGCCGCCACAAAGCTCAGCCCCGGCGGGACCATCAATCCCTTCTGTGATCCTGCGATGGCGACATCGACGCCCCAGGCATCCATCTCGAAGGGCATGCAGGCCAGCGAGGCGATGGTGTCGACCATCAGCAGGGCGTCGTGACCGGCATGATCAATTGCACGGCGCAGCGCGGGGATGTCGTTGACGACACCCGATGCCGTGTCGATCTGGACCGTCAGAACGGCCTTGATCTCACCATGGCTGTCGGCACGCAGCCTGGCCTCCAGGGCTTCGGGATCGACCGCCCGGCGAGGCCGTGAAGGCAAGATTTCGGCGTCCAGCCCAAGCACGCCGGCCATTTCACCCCAGACCACCGCGAACAGGCCGCTTTCGAGCACGAGAACCTTGTCGCCACGGGAAAGGCAGTTGGTCAGCGAGGCCTCCCACGCACCATGGCCGTTGGCGGCGTATATGTAGGTCTCGCCCTGGGTACGGAAGATCTTTTTGAGATCGCCCAGACAAGTCATGGTCGTTTCCAGGAGTTCGCCGGCATAAATATCGACCGCGGGATGATGCATGGCCGACAGGACTCTGTCTGGAACGGTGGTCGGCCCGGGAATACTCAGGAACTCCCGGCCTTGGCGCACAGTCATGTGTAACAACTCCCTTACAAATCAATTGATGGCACGCAACGTGCTTTGCGTTAGTTCATCGACTGTTATTTCATCGGCGTAGCGGCACGTCCAATGTACCATCGTCAGACGAATGGTCTTGGCATGTCGCCGCTTGGTATGCTGGATATCTATTCATGACTCAAAGACCATGGGGACTCCAAGGGGCTCTTTTGACGTGAAGTTTGGTTTGCGCACAATTCTGACGGTCCTGTTCATGGCCGTCGCCACTGTTCCTGTCCTCGCTCTGGCGGCATGGGTCCAGGTGACGGCGCTTGAACGCGAAATGGAGGAAGTTTCTGAACGGCATCTTCTGATCGCCCAGAACCTGACCCTTGCTCTTGAACGGTATGCCGACGATGCCGGTGCGGTGCTTGAGCTGTTCGGCCGCATGAAATTGCACGATTCCATCAGCACCGATATTGGTGATCTCGGGCTGGAACTGGGGTTTGTCTTTTTCTGCACGCTCGACCTGAATGGCCCATCGAGCGACCACATCATCATGGATGACAGCAGAAGTGTGGCCCTGACTCCGGCGCAGTATGACCTGATGTGGACCCTGGCCGTTGACGACAATATTCACTTTTCGGGGGTTATGCCCGACCCTGATGGTGTCCCGACAATCTATGTTGTCCAGAGGATCTCCGACACACGCCTCGTGATGGGTGCACTCTCGACCGATTATATTGTCGAGCAACAGCAGGGCATTGCCTTTGGCGAACGCGGGCACGCTGCCATCGTCGACCAGTTCGGTCACGTCATTGCCCATCCCAAACCAGATTGGATCCTGGCTTCCAAGGATATCTCTGCGGTTTCGGCGGTACAGGCGATGATGCGGCGCGAGACCGGTGTGACCACCTTCTATTCGCCGGCGGCGTTGCTCGACATGGTTTCGGGCTACAGCTTCGTTCCCTTTACCGGCTGGGGCGTGATGGTGCCCCAACCCCTGGAGGAACTTGAAGCTGCTGCTCAGGAGGCCTGGACGGCCGCCTATGGCATTGCCGCCGCTGGTCTGGCGATCTCGGGTATCCTGAGCTGGGTTCTGGCCGGCCTTGTCATTCGGCCCCTGCGCAGGGTCGAGATGGCCGCTGAAGGCCTGGCGCGAGGTGAGCTCACCGCACGTGTTAATTCTTCCGGACGTGAGCCCAAGGAACTCGCCTCACTAGCGGTCTATTTCAACCAGATGGCCGATCAGATCGAAACAGACCGCCAGGAACTCGCGACCGCTTTGGCCGAGGCACGCGGCGCTGATCACGCCAAGAGCGAGTTCCTGGCCAATGTCAGCCACGAACTTCGAACGCCGTTGAATGCAATCATCGGGTTCTCTGATTTCATGAAGACGGAACCCTATGGCAGCGTCGGTGACAGCCGATACGGCGGTTACCTCGACGATATCCAGTCGGCCGGTCATCACCTGCACGATGTGATCAACGACATCCTTGATCTCAGCATGGCCCAGGCAGACGACCTGATGCTGCCGATGAAAGAGATGGATGTATCAGCTGTCGTGACTTCGGCCGTCCAGATGGTGGGGCAGCAAGCCGAACGTGACGGCATCACGCTCAGCAACGTCGTTCACATGAACGCGGGCACCATTCTGTCGAACGAACGACGCCTGCGCCAGATCATGCTGAACCTGCTTTCCAATGCCATCAAGTTCACACCCAATGGTGGCTCGGTGGCGGTGCAAACGTTGCGCGATGAAGAAACGGGCACGGTTGTGATCACTGTCACGGATTCCGGGATCGGCATGCGTGAGGAGGATCTTGCGACGGCCATGTCGCCTTTCGGCCAGATCGAATCCTCGCTCGCCCGGCGCTACCAGGGAACCGGGTTAGGGCTGCCGCTGGCCTGCAGCTTCGCTGAAAAACTGGGTGGATCGCTCGGAATAGAAAGCGCTTTGGGCGAAGGCACCAAGGCCACGATAACCCTGCCCCAGAAGCCGGTTCAGGGCTCTGAGCACACGGCCTGAGCAGGCGTTTCTTAACCCATCAAGCGAACAAACTGACGTTCTTCGATGCCACAGGCATAGGGTCCGGACACTCTGCACGTGAGTCGGTCACAACGATAAATGCTGGGGAGCCAGATCGTTATGACTACGGGCATGATTACGCGGATTGCGACTGTGGCGGTACTGAGCCTGGGGCTTCAGGCCTGCTATGTCGCGACCAACAACAACGGCTACGGCCAGACGGCAATAAACTTCGGCGATGATTCCAGCCAATGGGCCTACGACCGCGAGTGTGATGACCCGCGCTTTGCCGGTCCCGCCATGGCAACGGCCGGCTTGAGCCACAACAACAGCTACCGCGACGCGACCGATTGCCGCAATGCCTTCAGCGCCGGTCAGGTCTGGCTCGCATCCGGTCAGAACACAAACACCTATGCATCGAATTCAGGAAGTTATGGCGCGTCGATCAATTTCGGCGATGACGCCAGCGCCTGGTCCTATGACGGCGAATGTGACGATCCGCGTTTCTACGGCGGCGGCATGACCTCGACACCGCTACTGGCCGAGGATCGCTATCACGACGCGACCGATTGCCGACAGCAGTACAACGCCGGCCGCATCGCTCTGCGCTGAATGACAAACGGGGTGCCGGCCACGGCCGGCGACTAGGGAGAGTGACCAATGAATATCAAGCCAGTTCTGGGGCCTGTAGCCGTAGCCGCCATCTTGTTCGCCGGCGATGCCCTGGCCGGGACTTCGCAGGGTCTCAGCAATGTCAGCGTTGATGTCTCGACAGCATTGTTGAATGACGACAGCGCGGTGCGTGGCGGCGTGCGCAAACGCATCGATGACATCACGGTTCTGCCGCAGGAAGATGTGATCGACTTCGGCGATGACCTGAGCCAATGGGCTCTTGATGGCGAATGTGATGATCCACGCTTTGTCGGCGCCGGCATGACCTGGACGCCGATGCTCGACGAAGATGCGTTTCACGATGCCAGCGACTGCCGCGCCCAGTTTGACCGCGACATGATCGCTTTAGCGGTTGGCGAGCCGGTCGAGCTTCTGGGTGTACGGTTCGGTGATAACTCGAGCCAGTGGTCTTATGATGGCGAATGCGATGACCCGCGCTTTGAAGGCGCGGGCATGGTTCATGCCACGCCTCTTGATGAAGATCTCTATCGCGATGCCGGCGATTGCAGCGATCTCTACCTCGACAGCATGGTCGAACTGGTCGCCTTGGGCGCCATACCCGATGATGCGACTGTGGTCGAAGTGATGCTTTATGACGGCATCGACTTCGGAGATGACCACAGCGAATGGTCGCTCGACGGCGAATGTGATGATCCGCGTTTTGCCGGTCCCGGTATGACCGCCACCTTGTTGCTTGATGAAGATACTTATCACGACGCAACCGATTGCCGTGACGAGTATGCCGATGGCCGACTCTGGTTTGCCG
>JABIUG010000099.1 GCA_018700655.1 Rhodospirillaceae bacterium
AACATCCACCACACCCGGGCCGCAGCCATCATGTTTCCGCCGTCATAAATAACGATCCGGACGCCGTCGCCCAGGCCAAGCTTGCGCGCGCGGCTGGAAAACTTTTCCGGCGATGGCAGCATGTGGGGCAGGGCGCTCTTTTCGTTGGAGATTTCGTCAATATCGAAGAAAACGGCACCATGAATGTGACGCTCGGCGTATTCCGCGTGGGGATCACGTTCTTCGTTGGGTAGATACCAGGAGCCATCGACCACCCGCACATCGGGGGCGTTGATATGTTCAGCCAACCACTCAGTAGAGACCAGGCTAGTGCCACGTTGCATCGGTTACTCCGTCAATCGAGCAAGACGACGCTGACGCGACGGTTCTGCTTGCCCTTGTTTTCAATCTTCGAGATCACGACCTGGCCCAGTTCGCCGGTGCGCGAGACATGGGTACCACCACAAGGTTGCAGGTCGATACCCTCAATTTCCAGCAGGCGAACCCTGCCAATTCCGCGGGGCGGCTGGATCGACATCGTACGAATCAGTTCCGGTCGGGCGTCGAGTTCCTCATCGGTGATCCAGCTCGGCACCACCGGACGGTCTTCGGCGACGATCCGGGCCAGCTCGGCCGTCAGTTCGTCCTTGGTCCTGTCGGGTTCCGGCCAGTTGAGATCGATCCGACTTTTCTCCGCACCGACCGATGCGCCGGTGATTTCAGCATCGATCAGGGCACAGATGACATGCAACGTTGTGTGCATGCGCATGTGGCGGTGGCGCCGGTCCCAATCGATCTCGGTGGTCACGGCTGTCCCCGGTGCGGGGAGATCGGAGCCTTCAGCGACGACATGGACGACATCTTCGAGGTGCTCGCCCTTCACGGTGTTGATGACTTCAAGCGCCCTGCCGTCAGCCAGCGTCAGTCTTCCGGTATCACCGGGCTGTCCGCCTCCTGTGGGATAAAACACCGTCCGGTCGAGACGGATGCGGTCGTCACCGGCTGATTCGACGATGGCGTCGCAGGCCCTGATGTAGGCGTCATCACGGAAGACCAGTTCCATGTCAGCTCATCCAGGGCGGGACGGGGAGGTTGCGTTCACGCAGGAATGCCGGATTGAAAATCTTGCTCTGATAGCGGGTCCCGACATCGCAAAGCAGGGTCACGATCGTGTGGCCGGGGCCAAGCTCCCTGGCGAGTTTCATGGCGCCTGCGACATTAATGCCGGTTGATCCACCGACGCATAGGCCATCCTGCAGGAGCAGGCCATAGATCTCCTCGAGCATTTCAACGTCGGTGACCTGGAACGACATGTCGATCGGAGCGCCTTCGACGTTTTTGGTGATACGGCCCTGGCCGATGCCTTCCGAAATCGAGCTCCCCTCCGACTTCAACTCACCGGTCTGGAACCAGGTGTGCATGGCCGAGCCGAACGGATCGGCAAGCGCGATCTTGATGTCCTTGTTGCGTTCCTTCAGCGCGATACCGACGCCGGAAAGGGTGCCGCCCGTGCCGATTGCCGAGACGAACGCATCGACCTTGCCGTCGGTCTGGTCCCAGATTTCCGGCCCGGTACTCTCAATATGGGCCTGCCGGTTTGCCGTATTGTCGAACTGGTTGGCCCAGATCGCGCCATTGTGCTCCTTGGCTGCGATCTCGTCAGCCATGCGCTCGGAGGTGCGGATGTAGTTCTGGGGGTCCTTGTAAGGTTTGGCCGGCGTCAGATGCAGATCGGCACCCAGGGCGCTCAGCGTATCCTTCTTCTCCTGGCTCTGGGTCTCTGGCATGACGATGACGCAACGGTAACCCAGGGCATTGCCCACCGTGCAAAGACCAATGCCGGTGTTGCCGGCCGTGCCTTCGACGATCACGCCGCCGGGTTGCAGTCGTCCGCTCTTTTCGGCGTCGCGGATGATCCAGAGCGCGGCGCGATCCTTGACCGACTGGCCGGGATTGAGGAATTCGCACTTGGCTAGAATGTTGCAGCCGGTCTTTTCAGACGGGCCACGCAATTTCAGCAGCGGTGTATTGCCGACAAGCGATATGAGGCTGTCGTGAATGGTCATGGAGAATGATCCCGTTCGAGCATGCGGCGGCAGGCTGTTCGCACCCTAGGCGCGGGATATGTAGGGATCAAGTGAGGTCAGGCAGGGCCTGACCAGACTGTGTTGTCTGGGTTAAGACTTGCAAGGCATTGCGCGCGTCCCGATTTGATTATGCGTGACCATAAAGACCGAAACCATCGATCCATATCCTCGCAAATACAGCGCGGCAGTCAGTCTTGTAAGAAGAGACCGGCGAGACCCGCGTGAGCTCTTGCCTGAGAGGTCCCTGGAGGAAGTTCGGGGTTGGTTGCTTCGAGATGCCGTGCGTGAAGGGGACTTGATGGTGCTCTTTGCGGAACTGTGCCGCCGTCTGACTGGCGCTGGACTACCGGTTACGCGCGTGAGCCTTCACATCAGGACACTACATCCTCAGGTCGCCGGGTTCGGCTGGTTCTGGCGGAGCGATGACGGTATCACCGACGAGATCAAGGTCGACCGGGCAGTCCTGTTGTCTGATGTCTATCGGCTCAATCCACTCTTTCGCGTGCTCGAACATGGCGAGTTGCTTGATCTTCGCCCGATGGAAGCGGCAGTGCAGGAACGCTTTGCGATCATGAAAGAACTCGCTGAAGAGGGCATCACGCACTACATCGCCGCACCCATGGGTTCAGGCGAGCGTTACTAAAACGCCATGACTGCCGCGACGGCACGCGAGGGCGGTTTCGACCCGGAACAGCGTGCCGCATTCCGCGAACTTTTGCAAATATTTGCGCTCCATGTCGAAAAGCACATCGCCAACCGGGTTTCGCGCAATGTGCTGGATGTCTATCTGGGATCTGTTGCCGGAAAGAAGGTGCTCAGCGGGGCGATCGACCGCGGTGCGGGGGAAGCCATTCACGCGGTTATCTGGGTCTCGGATATGCGTGGCTTCACGAAATTCTCGGATAACCTGCCTGCACCCGCCGTGCTGGCGTTGCTCAACGCCTATTTTGAACGGGTTGCCGGCGCCGTGCTGGATCATGGCGGCGAAGTTCTGAAGTTTATCGGAGACGGTCTTCTGGCTGTGTTTCCGTTCAAAGGCGACGAAAGCCCATCTACGGTCGTGGAGCGCGGCTTGAGCGCGGCGATGCAGGCACTATCCGCGGTAGAAGGCCTGAACGCTGATCCACCCCCGGAACTCATGGATGCGCTGGCCATCGGGCCGATCAGAAGCGGCATCGCACTTCACGGGGGCGATGTCTTCTTTGGCAACATGGGGACATCCGACCGGTTTGATTTCACCGTGATCGGACGCGCGGTCAACGAGGCGAGCAGGGTCGAAGCGCTGACCAAAACCCTGGGTCGGGCCATCGTGCTGACCTCGGCTGTTGCCAAACATATTTCACGGCCTTTGGACGACCTTGGCGCCCACGCCCTGCGTGGCCTTGCCGAGCCGATGCGGCTGTTCAGTCCTTCCGAAGCGGACGATCCTTGAATTCGACTTCGACGAAGTAAAATTCGTGGTCGCTGGCGTTGATCACGTTGTGGTCGGCACCGGCTTCGCGTGAATACGACACGCCGTGGGAAAGCTGGGATGTCATCTCGTCGCCGTTTCTCATCTCGATCTGAAGCGTGCCATCGAGCATCGGCACCACGACATAGGCGTATTCGTGGATGTGCCAGCCGGTTTCCGCGCCGGGCGCAAAACGCCATTCGATGACGCGGGTGAATTCGTTGTCGTCCTGGACGGTCGGCACGGCTTGGGGGCGGGTCATGGTAACTCCTGGTCAGGTACTGCGGTTAAAGCCGCCGTCGGCCAGGATGTTCTGGCCGTTGATGTAGGCGGAATCGTCAGACAAGAGGAAGGCGACGATCGTGGCCAGTTCACCCGACTCGACCGCTCGTTGCATAGGCACAGCATCGAGCTGATCTTGGGTCCAGTTCCTGTTGGCGACCAGGCCCGGCGAGACGGTGTTCATGCGTATGCCGTCGCGGGCGTGACGGTCGGCATAGAGTTTGGTGTAGCCATCGAGCGCGCGCCGGATGATTGAGGAACTGGCATAGGCGGCATGGGGCTCCTTTGAGATCATGGCCGAGATGTTCACGAATGCTCCCTGGCCCTGCTTCTGCATCTGCGGCGTAAGCAAGCGTGCCAGCCTGACGACAAACATGTACTGGAGATCGAACATGTCGGTCCAGTAGAGGTCGTCGTAATCGGTGACGCTGTCATCGTTGTCCTTGTCGTAATGTTTCCCGGTGTAACTCCCGATATCGCGCGATAGACCGGTGTTTGCGACGACGGCGTCGATCCGGCCGTGCGTCTGCAGGGCCTGATCAACCAGCCGTTCGAGATCTTTCGGTTTGGTGACATCACCCTGGATCGCGATGGCACCGGTTTCCCGGGCAACCTCGTGGATCAACTCGGAGCGTGCCATGATGGTCAGACGGTAGCCGCGTTTGGCCAGATCGCATGCGCATGCCGCACCGATTCCCTGGCTGGCAGCCGTCACAATGGCACTTGGTCTGGACTGTTCGTTCATCGTTGTGCGTCTAACCCTTGCCGCCGGTCTGATTGGTGAATATCCTTAGAAGGTTCGCACCTCCTGTGGTCCCTCTCAAGGGACGCGCGACGGGCCGGGGTGGGAGATCGGGCACATTTACTCCGCTGCGGTACCGTTCTCAGGAATAGTGTCGGTTGGCCTGATGCCCACTGATGCCGGAGCGAGCGCTGTTCCAGTGCGCGTTGCCGCCCATGCAAAACGACACAGAGGTGCAACATGAAAAGCAATTTTGACTACGATGTTGAAGGGTTACTAGCCAAGGACAAGGCGCATTCGATGCATCCCTGGCATGAATTCGGCCGGGCGGATCACACGCTGCTGGCTGATTCCGAAGGCATCTATGTTTATGACGGCGAAGGCAACAAATACATCGACGGTATCGGCGGCATGTGGGCCGTGCAGCTTGGTTACGGCAACGAAGAAATGGCCCAGGCCATCGCCGACCAGGTCCGCAAGATGGTCTATTATTCGCCCTGGTCGATGGCCACGCCGCCCCATGCCGAAGTCTCGGCCAAGCTTGCGACGTTGACGCCAGGCGATCTCAACAGGTTCTTCTATTCAACCGGCGGCTCGACCGCCAACGACGCTGCCGTACGTTTCGCCCACTATTACTGGAACGTGATGGAACGGCGCACGAAGAAGATGATCATCTCGCGTGCAGATGCCTATCACGGCAGCACGTATCTGGCGGATTCACTGAGCGGCAAACCCGGCAACGACAACCGCATGGAACGTGTGACCGAGTGGATCACACATGTTTCCTCGCCCAATCCTTACCGCAAGCCCGATGAGAGCATGACGGATGAAGAGTACAAGGATCATTTGATCAAGGAGCTTGAGGACCGGATTCTCGAGATCGGCGCCGAAAACTGTGCCGCTTTCATCGCCGAGCCCGTGTTGGCTTCCGGTGGCGTGATCGTGCCGCCCAA
>JABIUG010000100.1 GCA_018700655.1 Rhodospirillaceae bacterium
GCTCCCCAAGCCATCTTGCCGCGCCCTGCAGGTCTGACCTACGCTACGCTCCGGTCAGCCCAGCAGGGCGACCACAACCGCCGGACCCTAACTTAGAAGGTGGACCACCTCATCGGGCCAGGCCACGGCGATGTAGAGCGTTGCCTCATCAAGCGAAAAGGCGAGCCCGTTGGGGCAGGCGAAATCGTCGGCGACGCGGACACAGGATCCATCGGCAGGGTCGAGACGATAGACATGTTCGCCGTCGATCTCGGGTTCCGCCTGAAACCCCTCGTAATCGGACCCGATGCCGTAGGCCGGGTCCGTAAACCAGATCGTGCCGTCGGAGCGGACCACAACATCGTTGGGACTGTTGAAACGTTTGCCCTCAAAGTGGCTCGCCAGGTTGGTCACGCCGCCATCGTGTTCGATACGGGTGACGCTTCGGGTCCCGTGTTCACAGGCAACGATCCGACCCTCGCGATCGAGTGTGCTGCCATTGGTGTAACAGCCCTGCCCACTGCGGAAGTCGCCGACCGCGCCGGTCAATTCGTCCCAGCGCAAGCGCCGGTCGTTGGGAATGTCACTCCAGATCAGCGAACGATAAGCTGCCGAATGGATTGGGCCCTCGGTCCAGCGCCCACCGGTCCAGATCTGTTCAATCGGCTCATCGAGCTTGATGCTGCGACTGAAACGTTCGTCCCGAATCTCGTAACGCTCTGTTTTCATGGTGATTTCCATCGCCGGCAATTCCTAGGGTCGGCCCAGACAAAGCCTACACAACATTGAGCACAGCCGTCACCATGGCACCGGGCCGGGTCGCAATTGATACATTGGGCCAATCTCTATATGTGTAAAAGGGTCCGACAGAGCCGTGATTAGCGGCCAGGTGACTACAACAAGGGGCAGTGTCAAGGGTGCGAGCCACGAGTTCGATCTGATTTGTATCGGCAGCGGACCGGCCGGCCAGCGTGCCGCAGTTCAGGCGGCCAAGTTGCGCAAACGTGTCGCGATCGTCGAGCGTGGCCTCGATGTCGGTGGTGTCTGTGTTCACACCGGCACGATCCCGTCCAAGACCTTCCGTGAAGCCGTGCTGTCCTTCACCGGCCACAGCAAGGGTGCGGCCTATGCTTCCAGTCATGAGGGCGGCATCGGCCAGGACGACCGCCCGACGGCAGACCAGCTGCTCTCGCGCGTCGGCGCCATCGTCAAGACCGAGGCGCGGGTCCAACAGGACCAGCTCCGCCGCAACAACGTCGATATCGTCGCCGGCACCGCCAGTATGACCGGCCCCAATGGCATCCTGGTGCATGGCCCCTCGGGCAACCGCGAGATGACAACTGAAAATGTCATCATCGCAGTCGGCACAAAACCCTCGCCCAATGTCAACATGCCGACCGGTCTGCCCAACGTCATCACCAGTGACGAAATCCTCAAGCTCAAGGAACTGCCGCGCAGCATGATCGTGGTCGGTTGCGGCGTGATCGGCGTCGAATACGCTTCGATGTTTGCCGCGCTCGGCGTCAAGGTGACTGTGGTTGACGGTCGCGAGCGACCGCTGGAATTCCTCGATGGCGAGATTGTCGACGAGCTGATCCACCAGATGCGACGCAACATGGTGACGTTCCGCCTCGGTGAGTCCGTCGAACGGATCGATCATCACGAGGGTCCGCCCGAACAGGCGCTGGTGTTCCGCAATCTGGCAAACGACTGGTCGCCGATCTGGTTCTGGCCTGCACCGGCAGGGTCGGCGCTTCAGACAATCTGGACCTGGAACGCGCGGGTCTCTCCACCGACCTTCGGGGGCGGATCAAGGTGGGTGAGGACTTTCGCTCGGAGGTCTCCAACATCTTTGCCGTGGGTGACGTGATCGGCTTCCCGAGCCTGGCAGCAACTTCGTCGGAACAGGGCAGGCTTGCCGCACGCCACGCCTTCGGCCTGCCGGCCGAGCCGATGACCACCCACTTTCCGGTCGGCATCTATGCCATCCCGGAAATCTCGATGGTCGGCGAAACCGAGCTTGCGCTGACCCGCCAGAAAATTCCGTACGAAACAGGCGTCGCGCATTATCACGAGATCGCGCGAGGCCAGATCCTGGGCGACGATTCCGGCCTGCTGAAGCTGATTTTCCATGCCGAGGACCACACGCTTCTCGGCGTCCACGCCATCGGCACCGGCGCAACCGAACTGGTCCATATCGGCCAGGCGGTGGCCGCCCTGGGTGGCGGAATCGACTATTTCCTGAAC
This sequence comes from Rhodospirillaceae bacterium, assembly GCA_018700655.1. Classification (GTDB taxonomy): domain Bacteria; phylum Pseudomonadota; class Alphaproteobacteria; order SP197; family SP197; genus SP197. The sequence goes on from JABIUG010000100.1 coordinate 2,227, forward strand.
ACGGTCTTCAACTACCCCACCCTTGCCGAGTGCTACAAGGTCGCGGCTCTGGACGCCCACAACAAACTGCTTCTCTAGAGCATCTTTACGCGTTCAGATCTCAGCCTCCCGGCGTGGTGGGCAGGTCGCCCAGAAGGCCAAGTGCCTGGAAGCCGACAGCCGCATTGTAATAGGCCGTGATCTTGACGATCTCGCCATCGGCGAAGTCGGCAATCATCACGAACTCGAAGGCGAGCTTGGCACCGGCCGGCTCAACGCCATACATCGGCGCGCGGTCGTGGGTCAGTTCCAGACGAAGCTCCGTGGCGACCCTGTCGCCGTCGATCGTCTTGCGGAACGGCATTGCGCGGCGATCGCTGGAAGCAACGATCCAGCCGGAGACATAGTTCCTGAAGGCATCACGACCATGGATCTGGGTATCTCTGCCGTTGTCGCAGTAGACGACGTCAGCTGCACAGCCGGCGACGAAAGCATCGACATCACCTGCCGTATAGGCCGCCCAGGTATCATCGATCGCCTGGCTCATCTGTTCGGGTGTCATGGCGTGTCTCCCCTTGTGCCGTGTTTGACAGATTGGAAATCTAACCGGAAACTTGGTTATCCGTCCAAGACGCGCTGGAGATCCCGATGAAGGCACGACAGACGATCAAGGCAGATGTCTTTCGCGGCCCCTTCGATCCCGGCGGCCAGCCCGATGCAGCAACCGGGCAACCGCTCGAAATTTCCCTGTTTGCCTGGAACGTGCGCTCGGGCCTGTCAGCGACCAAGGCAGTCATGGCCGACGAAAAACGTTATGCGGATGTCTGGCATTGGCCGTCGGCCGAAAAGCTGCTGCGTTCGGCCGACGCTCTGGGTTTCGATCACCAGGTCCAGTACGGCATGTGGAGTGGCTATGGCGGCGCCTCTCGCTGGAATGACGAAGGGCTCGATTTCGCGACCGCTGCTTCCGCCAGCGCGGTCGTGACGAAAAACCTCAATCTCTTCTCGACCGTGCATGTCGGCTACAAGTTCCATCCCATGCACATCGCCAAGATCGGGGCCTGCATCGATTTCATTTCCGACGGACGCTGGGGCCTCAATGTTGTTTCCGGCGCCAATCCCGACGATTTCCTGAAATTCGGCATGAAGGAACGTCCGCCCGGGCCCGTGCGTTACGCTATGGCCGACGAATTCGTCACCCTGATGAAGTATCTCTGGGCCTATGACGACCCGGTCGATTTTGAGGGCGAACACTACCAGTGTTACGGCGGTTTGATCGGGCCCAAGCCGGCGCGCAAACCACGGCCTATCCTGATGAACGCCGGCCAATCGGATGCCGGATTCGATTTCGCCTGCCGCCAGGCAGACTGGGTATTTGTCGTGCCGCCCAAAGAGCATCTCGAAGAGTATGCCGCGATGGTCAACAAGTCGCACGCCCTGGCGGCCAAGTACGAGCGCAAGGTCCGTGTCGGAGCAATGTGTTACTCGATCATCGAGGAGACCGACGCCAAGGCAGAGGAAACCAAGGCCTGGCTTGAAAGCGAGGCCGACTATGAAGCGATCCTCTACTATTCAAATGCGATGGCGGGCACCAAGAGTGCCATGGACATGACCGAACCCGACGAATGGGCCGGGCTTGGCCGCGATCAGTATCTCAAGGTCGCGCTCGGCATGACCGGCTATCAGCTCTTCGGCAGCCCCGAGACCGTCGCCGAAAAGATGCGCGCGCTCCACGAGACAGGAGTCGACAACGCCGTTGTCGGCTTCTTCGATCCCCACAAGGCCGTGCCGCTGATGGGCGAGAAGGTCATGCCCATCCTCAAGAAGATGGGCCTGCGCAACTGACTTTTAGCGTCCCTTCCAGACGGGCTTGCGCTTTTCTGTGAAGGCGCGAGGACCTTCCTGCGCGTCTTCGGAAGCCATCATCTTCTCGTAGATCGGCACGCCGGAATTGCCGATCTTGGTTTTGCGCATCGCCTCGGCCAGCGGCAAATTCATGATCGCCGGCATGATCGCCTTCATTGACTGCAGCGCGAGCGGCGCGCCTTCGCTCAACTTGTCGGCCAGTTCACGGGCGTGATCCATCAGGTCTTCAGAGGGAACCACGTCGCGCACCAGGCCCCAGTGTTTGGCTTCCTGGGCCGACATGTGGCGTCCGGTGAGGAAAAGATCCATCGCGACATCATAGGGAATGCGGCGCGGCAGACGCTGGATCGCACCCGCGCTGGCAAGAAAACCACGCTCCATTTCGGGCAGCCAGAATTCGGCCCAGTCGACCGCGATCAGGATGTCGGTCGAAAGCGCCAGCTCAAACCCGCCGCCGATCGTCATACCGTTGATCGCGCCGATCACCGGCTTGTGGAGGTCCCAAAACTCAGTCAGGCCGGCAAAACCGCCCGGGGACTCATCGACATCGATGTCTTCGAGGCTTTCAGCCGCGGCCACCGCCTTCAGGTCCCAGCCAGCCGAGAAGCAACGATCGCCGTCCCCGGTCATGATGCCGACGGTCAGGCTGTCGTCGTCCTGCAGCATGCGGAACGCCTCGTAGAGCTCCATCGAAGTTGCCGCATCGATCGCGTTGACCGGCGGGCGATTGAGCGTGACTTCGAGGACCTTGCCCCGTCGTTCAGTCTGGACGGCATCGGACATGGAAAGTTTTCTCCAGTTGGTGTTCAGGCCGCGGCGCTGATGGCGCGGCCATAGGCTGCGAGATGATGGCGAACGTCACCAAAGGACGCATTCATCATCATCGCGCGTTTCAGGTGATGGCCCAGCGGCACATCCATCGTCATGCCGATTCCACCGTGAAGCTGGACCCCTTCCTCGCCGACCTTGCGGACAGCCTGGCCGACCGCAATCTTGGCGGCCATCGCGGCACGATGACGGGTGACGGCATCCTTGTCGAGGTTGAGCGTGACGTCATAGACGCTGGTCTGGGCCAGTTCACATTCCATGTAGACGTCGACCATGCGGTGCTGCAACGCCTGGAACGAACCAAGGGTCTGGCCGAACTGGCTGCGGGTCTTGAGGTATTCCAGCGTCACTTCATAGACTTCCCACATGGACCCCACAGCGTCGGCGCAAACGAACGCGACCGCGTGGTCGATCACACGTTCAAGCACCGATAGGCCCTGCCCGACCTCGCCCAGAACCGCATCGGCACCCAGCTTCACCTCGTCGAACAGAATGTTGGAAGCTCTGCTGCCATCATGGGTGTTGTGTCTGGTCTGAGTGATGCCCTCGGCATCGGCCGGCACCACGAACAACGTGATCCCGTCATGATCGCGCTGCGCCCCGCTGGTGCGGGCGGCAACGACCAAGACATCTGCGTCGCTGCCAAAAAAGACGACATCCTTCTGGCCGGAGAGCACATAGCCACCACCGTCGGTGCGCGCCGTCGTCGCGACATCGAAAAGATCGTATCTGGCCTGGCGCTCCGAATAGGCCAGAGCAAGTTTCAGGTAACCCTCGGCAACCTTGGGCAACAGGCTGGTGCGTTGTTCCTCGCTGCCGGCGAACAGGATCGCATGCCCGCCCAGCACGACCGTCGCCAGATAAGGCGAAGTCACGAGGCGACGACCGAACTGTTCGGCAATAACCATCAGTTCGAGCGGTCCACCGTCAAAGCCGCCGCAGTCTTCGGGAAACGGTGCGGCCAAACAGCCCAGTTCCGCGAGGGTCTGCCAGTGCCCATCGAGATATCCCTGCGTCGTGGCGACCGCAGCCTGACGTTTATCAAACGGAAAGAGATCGTTGATCACCCGCTGCAGGCTCTCGCGAAAAATGCGCTGGTCTTCGTTCAATGAGAAATCCATGACCCTGTCCTCACAGCCCCAAGACGGCTTTGGCGATGATGTTCTTCTGCACTTCGGTCGAGCCACCCCAGATTGTGCCCTTGCGCAGGTTGAAGAACATGGTCGCGGCATATTCCGAAGCTTCGGGCCCCGCCAGGACCGCATTGCTGTCGCCCCCGGGCTGATCATCGAGCGCGAGATGACCATAGGCGCCGATCGCTTCAATCATCAGGCCCATGATCTGCTGCTGCACTTCGGTACCACGAACCTTCAAGAGCGAGGCCTCGAACCCCATCGCATCGGGGCCGCCGGGCCCGAACAGGAATCGCTGTTCGGAAAGTTCGATCTGGCGCAGGGCAATCTCCGCCTTGGCGAGTTCCTGGGCAAAGGCGGTATCATCGATCAGGCGGCCGCCCTGGGCGGGCTCCTCCGACGCAATCACTTTGAGACGCTGCAGCGTCGCCATGCTCCGGCTGAGATTGGCCGATCCGAAACGTTCCATGCCCAGAATGTACTTGGCGATGCTCCAACCCTTGTCCTGCTCGCCCAGACGGTTGGCAACCGGCACACGGACATCGTCAAAGAAGGTCTGGTTCAGTTCGTCACCGCCTTCAAAGGTCTCGATTGGCGACACGGTCAGCCCGGGCATTGCCATGTCGACCAGCAACACCGTGATCCCATGCTGCTTCTTGCCGCTGGAATCGGTCCGGAACAGGCCGAACATCCAGTTGGAATGCTGAGCGTCTGTGGTCCATATCTTGGTCCCGTTGATGACGTAATCATCACCGTCGCGCACCGCCTTGCACTGCAAGGAGGCGAGGTCTGATCCAGCATTGGGTTCGCTGTAACCCTGGCACAGCCGAATCTCACCGTTCGCAAGACCAGGCAGGAACCGCTCTCTTTGATCTTCAGTGCCGAACTCAATCAGGGCCGGACCGACCATCCCGGCCGAAAAGATGCTGAGTGGTGGGGCATCGTTGATTTCAAGTTCGCGTTCAAAAATGTACTGCTGCTCGTAACTCCAGCCGGGACCGCCGTATTCCCTGGGCCAGCTTGGGCAGCTCCAGCCGCCTTGTTCGAACATGATCGCGTGCCAGCGCGTGATATCGAGATAATTCAGGCCATCGTGTTCATGCTGCACCTTGCGGCGCAGGTCATCGGGCAGTTTTGCGCGGATGACAGCGCGAACCTCGTCGCGAAACTGCTCAAGCTCCGGGCTGAATTCGATATCCATGAACGTTTCCCCGCACGGTCACACGACCGGTAAAAGACAGCCCAAACTATGTTGCGCGGCGCGCAAGCGTCAACCAGAGTGCGCGCCATCAACCATCCCTGCCAGCCCATGTCACTGGAGATGACCCGCATGGACCTGAAGCGTCTTCTCGACCCCTCCTCGATCGCGATCGTTGGAGCGTCCGAACGCCCCTCAATCGGGCGCACCATTCTCCAGGCCCTGGAAGTGCTGGGTTATCAGGGCGCGGTCTATCCAGTTCATCCACGCAACGAGACCGTTTTGGGTCAGGCCTGCTACGTCAGCCTCGACGCGGTTCCCGGGCCGATTGATCTGGTCGCGATCTGCCTGGGCAAGGAACGCATTCTTGGCGAGGTCGAGAAAGCTGCTGCCCTGGGGGTTGGTGCGATCGTGATCTACAGCGGCGGCTTTGCCGAAGCCGGTGATGAAGGCCGGGCACAACAGGACGAGATCGTGCGGTTGTGCAGGGAAAACAACATCGTGCTGTGCGGGCCCAACTGCATGGGCGTGATGGGCCTGCATCAGGGCAGCCACGCCTACATGATGGATATCCTCGATGCCGATGCCCTGCGCGGTAATGTCGGGTTGATCTCGCAGAGCGGTTCGATCTCGATCGGGATGCTGACTGATACCCGCCGTTACGGTTTCAGCCACATCATCTCGACCGGCAACGAGGCGTTGATCAGCACCGCCGCCTACATAGAATACCTGATTGATGACCCAGAGACAGGGATCATCGCGCTTTTCTCGGAATCGATTAAGGAACCCGACCGTTTCGTCGCTGCACTCGACCGCGCAGCACAGATGGGCAAACCGGTTGTTGTGCTCAAGGCCGGCAAGTCAGCGCGAGCCGCCGCGGCGATCCAGACCCACACCGGCGGGATGGCCGGCCAGGCGCAAGTCTTTTCCGCGGTCCTGAAGGCACATCACGCAATTGAAGTGAACGACCTCGAGGAACTGACCGAGGTCCTGTCTGTGCTCCAGGGCGCACGCCTGCCCACAGGCGACCGGATCGCGGTAGTCACCGGTTCGGGTGGCCATGCTGAGCTGCTGCTCGACATGTCGAGCCGTGCCGGCATCAACCTGCCACCTCTGCCCATAAAAACCCGTGAGACGATTGAAGCCGGTGTCGGTTCACTGACCGGTGATGGCAATCCGATCGATGCCTGGGGCCAGGGCGATTTCTCGGAAAACTTTACGCTCGCTTTCGGCGAGGCCGCCAGCTCCGGCGCCTATGACGCGGTCGTCCTGTCGATCGATGCCAATGACGGCCA
>JABIUG010000101.1 GCA_018700655.1 Rhodospirillaceae bacterium
ACCGGCCCCAGAGAGGCGCCAGCATCGTGGCCGCTGCACCCAGGGAGACGACCAGACCGGCGTCTTCATCGGTGTAGCCGCTTTCGACGCAATAGATCGGCGCGAAGACGAAAAAGATGTTCCACCAGGCCGAACGAAAGATCGCCAGCACATAGGCGAGCAGGATGCGGGGCTGACGCACGAAGCGGGGAATGAAGTGCAGGGGGTTGTCATGGCCGACCCCGGCAACCCTACGGTTGACCACCAGGCAACGCATCAGCAGCAGGCCGCAGACGAAAACCGTGAGCACGGCCATGATCACAAAGGGCCAGATCAGCCCGAAGTTCACGGCGATCACGACCCCCAGCCAGGGCCCGACCGTGAAACCCAGCCCCTTGGAGCACATGCGCAGGGCTTCGAATCGCACGAAGGATTGCCGCGCGATGTTGTCCATCGTTGCGACATTGAGCGTGAGTTCCATCGCGAAGAAACCGACGGTGTAGAAGATCGTGGCGACATAGAAGGCCGGGATACTCCCGGTCGTGAACAGCAAGGCCGCGACGACGACCATGACCGTACCGCCAAGCGTGACGGCGATCCTGCCCAGGCGATTGACCAGCATCGGCAAGGCAAGCGCACCAGCCAGGGCGAAGATGCTGACGACGAGATATAGCGCACTGACCTGTTGTGCGTCGCCCAGGAGGTCGAGTGCCAGCAGCGGAATGACCGATAACGGCAACGCCAGCGCGAAGTTCAGCAACCCCTGCAGATTGGCGAAGGTGAAGGCATGGGGAATGCCTTCAACATTAAAAAATCGCGCAAGACTGAAGGACAAGAAACCAACCCCGAAATGCAGGAAACCCGTGAACCGCCCTAGTAACGCTTGGGAATGTAGCGCGTGAACCAGGTCGCGGTCAGCATGCCCGCACCGGTCACGACGAACACGGCGGGCAGAGGAAACACCAGCAGGATCACCGAAAAGGCGCCTTGCGGGATGATGCGCCCGACATCGCGATAGGTCGTGTAGAGCGACATCATCTCAGGTCGCTCATGGGGCCTTACCGCACGCACGAACGGCGAATTGCCCACGGCGTCCAGCCAGGAGGCGCAAACGCAGGCGCCAATCAGCAGGGCAACACCGACCGTGGGTATGCTCGAAAGTGCGGCCATGACGAGTGCGACGATCCCGGTTGAGACATAACCCAGCGCGAGAAAACGTCGCATGCCCATCGACACGCCCATTCGACTCCACAACGGCGCAAACATGACCGACGCGGCGCCCAGGGAAACAACCAGCCCGGCATCCTCATCGCTGAAGCCGTTCTCAACACAATAGATCGGCGCGTAGATGAAAAAGATGTTCCACCAGGATGAGCGGAAGAGGGCCAGCACATAGGCGAGTTTGAGGCGCGGCTGGCGCAGAAATCGCGGAATGAAACGCAACGGGTTGGAATGGGAACTGCCCATGGATTTCCGGTCCACGACGAAACCCCGCGCCAGCGCATAGATGCAGACCAGGGTAGTCAATGCGCCCATCAGGAAAAACGGCGACCACAGGCCGATCCTGTCGGAGATGAAAACACCCAGCCAGGGACCCAGCGTGAAGCCGGCACCCAGACAGGCCATGCGCACGGCCTCGAAACGCACGAAGGTCTTGCGGGGGATACGTTCCATGATCGCGACGTTGATCGCGATATCGATGGCAAAGAAACCAAAGGTGTAGAGGATGGTGCCGAGATAAAGCGCCCAGACCGTGCGAGTCGGCATCATGATGGCTGCGGCAACGATGCAAAGAGTGCTGCCGATACTGACCCAGCGGCGTCCGAACCGATCGATCATCATCGGCACGACAAGGGCACCGACCAGCCCGATGACGCCGGCAACCAGATAAAATGCGCTGACCCTCTGCGCATCGCCGAGCAGTTCGAGCGCCAGCAGCGGGATCACCGTGAACGGTATCGCCAGTCCCAGAATCAGGACGCCCGACATCACCGCAAACGTCAGGGCGAGCGGAATATCGTGAACGTTCAGAAAACGGGTAAGAAAGGCAGACACGCGGTAACCCCGGAAGGTTGGCATTGCCGGTCGGCAACGCTTGCGTTACCCGACGCCCTGCCGATGCCCGCTGTCAAGCAGGCTCTGGTGTCCCGTAACCCTGTCGGTAGGTCTCGGCGATCTGGGCGAGGCATGCCTCGCGTGTGAGATCGTTGGGGAAACGAGCTGGGTGCACAATGGGAAGGCCGTAGGGTTCCTCGCCGTTGACCATCCAGTCAGCCAGGAAAGCACCTGATCCGCCGCCGGTGCCGATCCCAACCGGAAAGCCGGTGGCAAGCCACAGACCCGGATGATCCACGACCGGGCCGAGCAGGGGGCAACCGTCGGGCGCATAACAGATCGGCCCGTTGTTCACGGTCTTGATGCCCGCGCGTCCGAACGCCGGCATACGCTCGATCACCTTCAGCAGGTGGCGTTCCAGGCGTTGCGTATCAGGGGGAAGCAGTTCCTCGGCGAAATCTGGTGGGATGCCGTCGGTCGCCCAGAACTCTGGCTTGGCTTCATAGACGCCGCAGAGAAATCCGTGGCCTTCCTGACGGGTGTTCGACGGCGCCCAGGGGTCGCGAACGGTGGGCACCTCGAAATCAAGTGCCGCCAATTCAGGAATGGCATCGGTGATGAGCTCGTGATGCTGCAGGGGATAGAGCGGCAGGTTGAGACCGATCTGTTCGGCCATCTCGCGGGCCCAGAAGCTGTTTGCCAGAACGATATGTTCTGCAATGACCTCGCCTTCGGGCGTGCCCAGCCGCCAGCCTTCCTTGTGGGGTGCGATCGTCTCGACCGGACACTGGCGTTTGATCTTCGCACCGCGCTTGCGTGCCGCCTGGGCCAACGCATGGGTCGCGCCCGAGGAATCGACATGACCGTCGGTCGGGGTATGGGCTGCACCAAACAGACCAGCCGTGTTGAGCAGGGGATGCACGGCCTCGATCTCGGTGGGACCGATGACGTGATAGGGAACGCCCATGGCCTGATACATCGGCTCGAGGCTGCGATAGGCATCAAGCTCTGCCGGGGTGGTAGCCAGACGCAGACTTCCGGCGGCATGGAAACTGATCGCCTGGCCGGACTCATCCTCGGCGCGCAGGTAGGCCGCGACCGATTCGACATAAAGTCTGGTGATGCTGACGTAGTGGCCAAAGAACGTCGTGTTGCCCGCAGCATGCCAGGTCGAACCCGAGGTCAGCTCACGGCGTTCGAGCAACAGCGTATCGGTCCAGCCGCGCTCGGCCAGTGCAAACAGCACACTACAGCCCACGATTCCGCCGCCGATCACGGCAACACGGACATGCTCGGTCATTGTGGGACTCCTTTGTTCCAGACCGGATCGAGATGGATTGGAAACAGCTCGCGAATGCGTGCATCCGTGGCGGCATCGATCTGTACCGGCAGGTGGTTAGCCAGCACGTCGCGGGCATGGTCGCGGGCGCGGTCCCAGATGTCGCGTGAGCCGGTTTCGGCCCAGACATCGGGCGATGAGCGATCAGAGTAGCGGGGATAGATGTATTCGGTTTCCATCAGTTCCAGGGTTTGTGGCGCACCAAGGTAGTGACCGGGACCGTTGACAGTCTGCGCCACGACATCGACCGAAAGGGTCTCGTCGGTCACCTCGATGCCGCGAGCGATACGCCGCACGAGGCTCAGCATTTCGTCGTCGATCACCAGTGCTTCATGGGAGCAGCCCATCAGGCTGGCCAGCATGCCCGCTGATTCCCAGACATAACCACCGCCCGAAAGTGCCGCCAGGGCGAGCGTCAGGGCCTTCTCAAATCCGGCCTGATTGTCGGGAACCTTGGAATCGGTCATCGCCGCACCGCAACCACCGGGTACGCCATAGAACGCCGACATCTGGCTTGAACCGGCGCAGAGCAGGGCCTGTTCGCCGCCACCACCGCTGAAGGCGCCGGTGCGCAGGTCCGAGACCAAGATCCAGTTGCCGATCGCGACGGGGTGGCCGGGTTTCAGAAGGTTGACGACAGCCAGTGAAGCCAGCGATTCCGCACAGCCCTGGGCAAGGGCGCCGGCCAGGGCTGCCGGCGAGGTCGCCCCGGCCTGGGGGCCGGTCAGGCAATGGATCGGCATACCGATCTCGATGGCCGCGCAGGCGGCATCAAGGCTGTCTTCGGCAAAGGTCATCGGCGAGACGACCGTGGTCGCGTGCACGGTGCAGAACGGGCGTTTGGCGAACTGGCCTTCACCCCCGGCGAGCAGATCCAGCAGGGGGAGCGAAGCGAGCACGTTCTCGCCGCTGGCAAAACTCGTTGCGATGTGTTTGCGCGTGCCGGCCGCGCAGGCATAGATCGAGTTGATGTCGAACTCGAAGACATCCTCGATGTCGGTCGCCACGACCGGGCGCGTGATCCATTGCAGGTTCTCGAGCGTGTCGCACATCCGGGCAATGTCGTAGAGATCCCGCAAGGTGCTGGGGCGATACTGCTGGGTCTCGATATCGAGCATTTTCACGGCCGCACCGCCGGTACAGAAGTTGATCGTGCCGTTGCGCGCTTCGAAGTCGTATTGCGCCTCGCCGCCGCTGCAGGACGACGCGCCCCTGGGCCACTGCTTCAGGCTGAGCGTGAACGCGCCCGGCGGCGGCGGCGGC
>JABIUG010000102.1 GCA_018700655.1 Rhodospirillaceae bacterium
CTTGGCGCTCCGCTAGTGGATCGCCGCCGTCTCTGGCAATGCGCCGGTAGTGCGTGGCCCTGTCGCGAGCATCTGCCAGGGGAATGAGCCTCACGCTGCCAAGGCCCATGTCCTTGCGCTTGCCGCGCACCACGGTTCTCAGAATCCATCGCTTCGCGCCTGATGGATCGACAACCAGGTACAGGCCGTTGCCGTCCGCATGTCTGCCGGACTTCTTGATGTTTCGCACCTGGACCGCCGTCAGCGCCTTGTCCGGATGCGGTTTTCGTTCCTTCATACCCGACCTCCATTCCATCCCACATTATGTATGATATAGGATAGCACAGCGTGGCACACAAGGGTACAGACATAGAGGGAACAGTGTTGGTTTTCTGGGGTTTTTGGAGCAGGCTGGGGCAGTGTGGAACTAGCTTCTAGCGGAGTACCCATCCCCCGCTGTTGCCGGCTGTCGTGCCGCCATCGACCGGCAGTGCGATGCCGGTCACGAAGACAGAGGCTTCGCTGGCGAGGTAGGCGATGGCTGCGCCGATCTCCCAGGGTTGGGCGATGCGTTTGAGTGGGGCGTAGTCGATCAGGGCGGCTTCGGCTGCTGCCGGGTTGTCGGCTTTCTCGATACCGTCGCGGCGCACCATGTCGGTGTCGACGTAACCGGGACACACGCTGTTTACGCGGATGTCGGGCGCGAGTTCCAACGCCAGTGCGCGGGTCAGGTTCACGACACCACCCTTGGATGCGCAATAGGCCGATAGCCCGACCTCGCCGATCAGCCCGGCATCCGACGCCAGGTTCACGATGTTGCCCCTGGCCGCGCGCAGATGGGGCAGGGCCGCCTGGCAGCAGAAGAAGGTACCCTTGAGGTTGATGTCGACGGCTGCGTCCCACATCGCCTCGGTGGTTTCTTCCAGCGAGGCTGAGTCGCCGACGCCGGCCGAATTCACCAGCACATCGATCCCGCCCATGGCTGCTGCGGCTGCTGCCACGATCGCCTCACAGCCTGCGACGCTTGCGACATCGCCGGGCGCGGCAACCAGTCGGTCGCCGCCGCCCAGGGACGCGATGCCGGCTTCGCTCGAAGCAGTCGTGCGCCCGTTGATCGCGACGATTGCGCCTGCTTCGTGAAAGGCCCGTGCCGCCGCCTGGCCGATGCCGCGTGAAGAGCCGGTGACGAGAACACGTTTGCCTGTGAAATCCATCTGTCTGTCTCCCCTGGTGTGTCGTGATCATGGCGCAAGGCCCCGGTCCCGGCCAGTGAGCTGTGTCGGCTATAGAACCTGGGCTCTTGCGTGAGATCTCGGCAATGGGCGCTGGTCAACCCTCACCCCGGCCCTCTCCCGTTCTCGGGAGAAGGGCCGGTGGTCTCAGGCTTCGCTCAGGGTCCGTCGCACGGCGTCCTGCCAGCCTTGATAGCGATGGTCGGCCTCTGACGACTCCATCTCGCGCGTGAAGCGCCGGTCAAGGCGCCAGTCCTTGCTGAAGCCAGCCACGTCGGGCCAGGCGCCGGCGTGGTGGCCGGCGAGCCAGGCGGCGCCGAGTGCGGTGGTTTCGGTGATGGTCGGCCGGTCGACTACGGCGCCGGTGATGTCGGCCAGGAACTGCATGGTCCAGTCGCTCGCGGTCATGCCGCCATCGACGTGCAGGACGGGCTCGCTCTTGGCCTGCCAGTCGCCGTGCATGGCCTGCTGGAGGTCGCGGGTCTGGTAGCCGACGCTTTCGAGCGCGGCGCGGGCGAATTCGGCCGGGCCGGTGTTGCGGGTCAGGCCGAAGATCGCGCCGCGCGCATCGGCATCCCACCACGGCGCGCCAAGGCCGGTGAAGGCAGGCACGAGATAGATCGCCTGTTCGGGATCGGCGGTTTCGGCCAGCGCCTGGGTCTGGCTTGCATGGCTGATGATGCCCAGGCCGTCGCGCAGCCACTGGACAACGGCGCCGGCAATGAAGATCGAACCTTCCAGGGCATAGGTCGTCGTGCCGCCCAGCCGGTAGGCAATGGTCGTGAGCAGGCGGTTGCTTGAGGGGACAAAGTGCTCGCCGGTGTTGAGCAGGGCAAAACAGCCGGTGCCATAGGTCGCCTTCATCATGCCAGGGACAAAACAGGCCTGGCCGATCGTGGCGGCCTGCTGGTCGCCGGCCACGCCCAGGATCGGCAGAGCAGCACCTAGGATTTCAGGGGATGTGGTGCCGAAATCAGCAGCACAGTCCCTGACCTGTGGCAACATCGCGGCGGGTACGCCGATCAGGGCGCAGAGTTCCTCGTCCCAGCGGTTCTCGCGGATGTTGTAGAGCAGGGTGCGTGAGGCGTTGGTTGCGTCGGTGGCATGCACCGTGCCCCCGGTCAGGCGCCAGATCAGGAAACTGTCGACCGTGCCGAAACAAAGCTCGCCACGTTCGGCCCGCGCCCTGGCGCCCTCCACATGATCAAGCAGCCAGGCGATCTTGGTGCCCGAGAAATAGGGGTCGAGCAAAAGTCCGGTGCGTTCGGACACCATGGGCTCGTGGCCTTCCTCCTTCAGGCGCTTGCATGTCTCGGCCGTGCGTCGGTCCTGCCAGACGATGGCATGGTGGATCGGCTCTCCGGTCGCACGATCCCACACCAGGGTCGTTTCGCGCTGGTTGGTGATGCCGATCCCGGCGATGTCGCCAAAGGCGATGCCCGATTGTTCCAACGCCTGGCGACAGGTCGCGACGGTCGTTTGCCAGATTTCTTCGGGATCATGCTCGACCCAGCCTGAACGGGGCAGATGTTGGGTGAATTCTTGCTGTGCCATCGCCACGACCTGGCGTTGGGCATCAAACAGCAACGCCCGGCTGGAGGTCGTACCCTGGTCGATCGCGAGGATGTGGCTCATGTCTGTTTTCTATTCAGTTGGCATAGAACGTACGTGACGACGTCATAGATCGAGAAGTTGGCCGGCTGCTGCAATGACAGCGATCAGCGCAAGGGCAGCGGTTCCGTAAAACGTCAGGGCAAAGCCGAGCGCCCTGCCTGGCGCGCCACGAACATAACCCCATGCAAACAGGATACGCCCGACAACAAAGAGCAGGGTGGCTGCAGGGATGGCCGCAAGCCAGCCGAATGGAAGCAGCATCGCGCATGCGCCCCAGACGAGAGCCGCGAGCAGGGTCTGCTCAAGCGTGTTCTGAATGATGGCCTGCAGGACGTGGGCGCGTTCGCTGCCTGTTGTCAGGCCACTGCCGTCGATATCTTCAGGCGTGTGGAAGCGCTGGCCGGCCAGGCGCCCGATCGAGAGCAGCAGGCAAAGGGCCGGCCCCAGCAACCAGGCCGCAGCCCAGCCAAGGCGGGCGCCTGGCGCATCGGTTGCAGGCAGCAGTGCGGTTGGGCGCCACAGGATGGCGATCGCAAGCGTTATCACAACGAACGCCGCGGCGGTCGCCATACCGCGCATCACACCCTTCTGCTTGTCGCTCAACGCCATGGCCGGTTTCCCCGAGGTGCTGCGACGCATAACATCGCATTGTGCATGGACCAGCGAAAAGATGGTGCGCCCGGCAGGATTTGAACCTGCGACCCCAGGATTAGGAATCCTGTGCTCTATCCTACTGAGCTACGGGCGCCCTGTGTGGATTCCCAGCAGATAGCAGAATCACGGGCGCGATGCCACCGGGGCACAACCTGGCGGACCACCAGATGAACCGTTTTGGCCAGATTTCCGTACTAGTGAGCATGAAACCCGGGAGTTCGCGCGAAACTGGCGGTTATCGCGTGCGCAACACAGGCGATATTCGGGTATAGGATTTGACCTGCTGACATTCACGACAATGACAGGCGATCACCTCGCGCAGCGGCCCGGTGACGCTGTAGCGCACACCGCCGCACATGCAGCCGCCGGTATGGGTTCTCTGGGTCATTCCGTCTCCTTACAGGGCCGAAGCGCCACCGCGCCAGGCAGGAAAAACTGCCGCGCTCAGCCTGTCGCTGTCTGGTTGGCGTGTGACGGCCGAAACCCGACCAAAGGCATTGAGACCGGGCACGTCGCGCTGCTCCCAGATCCGGTGGCCCATCGCTGCAAGTTCTTCTTTCACCGATTGGGGCAGGCGTTCGTCGACAAAGGTGTCATGGCTCTGGCTGTGGACGCGTGGCGCTTCGATCGCGTCCTGCAGGTTCATGCCATGGACGGCCCAATTGACGAAGCTGTGGAGCACGCCGGTCAGGATGCGGTAACCACCCGAGCCCGAGGCAGCAAAGACTGGTTCACCGTCCTTCATTGCGAGCAGCACCGGTGCCGCAAAGATCGGCATCTTGCCGGGTTTGATTGAATTGGGCCTGCCCGGACGCGGGTCGAAGTTCTGCATGCCGTTGTTCAGCACGACGCCGGTGCCGGGGCAGTAAACCAGCGAACCATGGGCATCCGACAGGCTGATGCAGGCGGTTACCATGTTACCGTCGCCGTCGGTCACACTGATCTGGGTTGTCCCGCCCAGCTTCGGCGGCCAGGGTTCGTCGGTCGCCAGCATCACAGTGCCATCTGGCGCGGAGATGCCGAGGTCGCGCGGATCGACCGGTGCTACCGGTCGAGCAAGGGTGCGGTCAGGGCTGATGTCTCCGGCCCGTCTTGCAGCAAAGGCCGCCGAGCAAAGCTCCTCGACCGGGGCGTCCTCGAAGTCGGGATCACCATACCAGCGGATCGTGTCAGTGTAGGCCGCGACCATGCACTCGGCCATGATGTGGCGATAAGCCGTGCTGTCGGGGCCTATGGAAGCCAGGTCGAACTGTTCCAGCAGGTTCAGCGTCTCGCAGCTTGTCGGGCAGAAGCAGGTGACATAGTCGAGGCCGGCAAAGCGGCGGGGCTCCTCGACCATGACCTTGGGACGATAGGCCGCCATGTCGGC
>JABIUG010000103.1 GCA_018700655.1 Rhodospirillaceae bacterium
ATCTGGCGCAGCGCGATGCCAACTGGATGGGCCAGATCTATCAGGCCCTGGGCATCAAGGTCGGGTGTGTTGTCCATGGCCTGGACGACGACGAACGCCGCGTTGCCTATAACTGCGATGTGACCTGCGGCACCAACAACGAATTTGGCTTTGACTATCTGCGCGACAACATGAAGTTCTCGCTCGAGACCATGGTCCAGCGCACACAGAACTTCGCGATCGTCGACGAGGTCGACAGTATTCTGATCGACGAAGCACGCACGCCACTGGTGATCTCGGGCCCGACCGAAGATTCCTCGGAGATGTACCGCAAGGTCGATGCGCTGATATCCAAGCTCAACGACGATGATTACGAAAAGGACGAAAAACAGCGCGCCGTCTCGCTCACCGATGAGGGTAACGAGCACATGCAGGCGATCCTCACCGAAGCCGGCCTGATGACCGAAGGCGATCTCTACGACATCCAGAACGTCAGCCTGGTCCATCACGTCAATCAGGCGCTGCGCGCACACAAGCTCTTCACGCGCGATGTCGACTACATCGTGAAGGACAACAAGGTCATCATCGTCGACGAATTCACCGGTCGCATGATGGACGGCCGACGTTATTCCGAAGGCCTTCACCAGGCGCTGGAAGCCAAGGAAAAAGCAGAGATCCAGACCGAAAACCAGACCCTGGCCTCGATCACCTTCCAGAACTATTTCAGGCTCTACAACAAACTCGCGGGCATGACCGGCACGGCGATGACCGAGGCCGGCGAATTTTCCGAGATCTACACTCTCGATGTGGTCGAGATTCCGACCCACCGGCCGATGGTGCGCCAAGACCGCGACGATGAGGTCTACCGCACCGCCAAGGAAAAATATCAGGCGATCATCACGCTGATCGAGGAATGCCACAAACGCGGCCAGCCGATTCTGGTCGGCACCGTGTCGATCGAACAGTCCGAACTGATCGCCGACATGCTGAAGAAACACAAGGTCAAACACAGCGTCCTCAATGCCCGCTACCACGAGCAGGAAGCAGCGATCGTGGCCCAGGCGGGCCGCCATGGCGGTGTCACCATCGCGACCAACATGGCCGGCCGTGGCACCGACATTCAACTCGGCGGCAATGCCGACATGAGGGTCGAGCAGGAACTGGCCAAGATCGAGGACGAAGCCAAACACGCCCGCGAGGAAGAACGGATCCGCGCCGAGGTCGAATCCGACCGCGTGAAGGTTCTGGAAGCAGGCGGCCTTTATATCCTGGGCACGGAACGCCACGAAAGCCGGCGCACCGACAATCAGTTGCGCGGCCGCTCCGGTCGCCAGGGCGACCCCGGCGCTTCGACCTTCCTGTTGTCACTTGAAGACGATCTGATGCGCATCTTCGGCTCCGAGCGGCTCGACAGCATGCTCCAGAAACTGGGCCTGGAAGAAGGCGAAGCGATCACCCACCCCTTGGTCAACAAGGCGATCGAGCGGGCCCAGGCCAAGGTCGAGGCACGCAACTTCGATATCCGCAAGACACTGCTGCGCTTCGACAACGTGATGAACGACCAGCGCAAGGCGATCTATGAACAGCGCCGCGACCTGATGATGGCGACCGAGGTCTCCGAAACCATCTCCGATATGCGCCACGAGGTCATCCAGTGCGTGGTCGAAAACTGCATTCCGCCCGATGCCTATCCCGAACAGTGGGAAACCGATTCGCTGGCCGAGGAGGTCCACCGCCTGCTGGGCCTCAATCTGCCAGTTGCCGAATGGGCCGCCGAAGAAGGTATCGCCGACGAAGAGGTGCTGGAACGCATCCTCAAGGCTGCCGACGAGAAGGTCGCCCAGAAGGAAGAGAGCTATACGCCGGCTGTCATGCGGGTTGCCGAGAAAAGCCTGTTGTTGCAGATCCTCGACCAGAAATGGCGCGATCACCTGCTGTCGCTCGATCACATGCGCCAGGCGGTCGGCCTGCGCGCCTATGCCCAGAAAGACCCCTTGCGGGAGTATCAGCGCGAAGCCTTCAACCTGTTCGATCGTTTGCTGGCAAGCGTGCGCGAGGCAGTCACGCAGATGCTGATGCATGTCGAGATCCGCGTCGACGCTGCCGATCTGCTGGCGCGCCGCCAGCAGGAACAGCAGAAGAAGATGCAGACCCAGCGCAGCGATCCGGCTCTGGCGGGTGTGCCCAGGCAGCAACAGCAACAGATCGGCGACTGGGAACAGGCGACTTCCCTGACTCGCCGCACCGACCCGACCGAGCGCAAGGCCGATAACCCCGACACCTGGGGCAAGGTCGGCCGCAATGAGCCCTGCCCCTGCGGTTCAGGCAAGAAATTCAAGCAGTGCCACGGCAAGCTCAATCAGGGATCAGCCGGCGAAACAGTCCACTGAACCGAACGCATTAAAGCAGGATCAGCTCAGCCCCTGGCATCCCATTTCCATGAACTTGTCACGCCGGTTCTGGCGCAGTTCGCCGGGCTCGAATGCTTCGAGCTCGCCAAGGGCGCGTGCAATCGCTGCGCCAACGTCGGTCATCGTGGTTTCGGGAGCACGGTGTGCGCCGCCCAGAGGTTCGGTGATGATCTCGTCAATCACCTTGAGTTCGGCGAGATGTGCGGCCGTCAGGCGCATGGCCTCGGCAGCGGATTCGGCATGGTCGCCGCTGCGCCAAAGAATCGACGCACAGCCTTCCGGCGAAATCACCGAATAGACCGAATGTTCCAGCATCATGACGCGGTCTGCGACCGCAATCGCGATCGCTCCGCCTGAACCGCCCTCGCCGATCACCAGCGAAATGAACGGCACCTGAATCTGCAGGCAGGTCTCGATCGAACGCGCAATCGCTTCGGCCTGGCCGCGTTCTTCGGCGCCGATCCCCGGATAAGCACCCGAGGTGTCGACCAGCGAGATCACCGGCAGGCCGAAACGGTCGGCCAACTGCATCAGACGAACTGCCTTGCGGTAGCCCTCGGGCCTGGCCATACCGAAATTGTGGCGCACCCGGCTCTCGGTATCGCTGCCCTTCTCATGACCCATGATCATGACTGAGCGGCCCTCGAAAGTGCCCATGCCGGCAAGCAGGGCATAATCCTCGCCATAGAGCCGGTCACCGGCCAGCGGCACGAAGTTATCGACCAACTGGGCAATATAGTTGCTGGTATGCGGTCGCTCGGGATGACGCGCTACCTGGGTCTTCTGCCAGGGTGTCAGCTTGCTGTAGGTCTGGACCAGAAGGCGTTCGAGTTTTCCCTCGAGGCGTCCGATCTCTTCAACGATCTTGACGCCATCGCTGTCCGAAAGACGACGCAGTTCCTTGATCTTGCTCTCAAGCTCTGCAATCGGCCGTTCGAATTCGAGGTAATGCTGCATGATGCCGCCGTTGGTCTCCCTGACCTGTCGTTAGCCTGCTGCCGCAATCTGGGCCGCCTTGCGGACCATGACGTCGGCCTGCTTGATCGAGGCAATATCGATCAGCCGACCGTCAAGCGACACAGCACCCTGCCCGTCTTTCTGGGCTTGTTCCATGGCTTCGAGAATACGGTGCGCCTGGGCGATCTCTTTCTCGGACGGGCTGTTGACCTCGTTGCCAAGGTCGATCTGGCTGGGATGGATTGCCCATTTGCCTTCACAACCCAGCGCGGCGGCACGGTTGGCCTGGGCACGATATCCATCTCCGTCCTTGAAGTCGCCGAACGGACCATCGATCGGACGCAGGCCGGCGGCGCGGGCCGCAACGACCATGCGCGAGATCGCAAAGTGCCACATATCACCCCAATGGTATTCGCGGGGTTTGTCGCCGTCGATGTCTGTCAGAACGCCGTAGATCGCGTTGGGCCCGCCAATCGTGGTCATTCGCGCCTTGGTCGAGGCGGCATAATCGGCAACACCGAAATGCAGGCTCTCGTTACGCTTGCTCGCAGTCGCATTGGCCTCGACATTGGCCATGCCCAGCGCAGTCTCGATGATCAGTTCGAATCCGATCCGCTTGTCGCGGCCCATGGCATCTTCGACCTGTGTGACCAGCATATCGACGGCATAAACATCCGACGGGATGCCGACTTTTGGGATCATGATGAGGTCGAGGCGACCGTTGGTCTGCTCGATCACATCGACCACGTCGCGATACATGTAATGGGTGTCGAGACCGTTGATCCGGACCGAAAGGGTCTTATCGCCCCAGTCGATATCGTTGATCGCTTCGATCACGTTCTTGCGGGCCTGGGGTTTGTCATCGGGCCCCACGGCGTCTTCGAGATCAAGAAAGATGACATCGGCATTGCCTTTGGCAGCCTTCTCGAAAAGCTCGGAGCGGCTGCCGGGAACGGCCAGTTCGCTGCGATTCAAACGCGCAGGTGCGGGCTCAACAATGGTGAAGCTCATACTTGGCAATCCTTGTTCGGAGAGGTCGTGACGGATCATCCATCCGGCGGCGCGTCAATGCACGTGGCGTGCGGCGCTGTCAAGCGAGCGGATGATGGTTCAGCACCGTCGATTTCAAGCGTTCCTCCAGCACGTGGGTATAAATCTGGGTGGTCGAGATATCGGCATGTCCGAGCATGGTCTGGACCGAACGAAGATCAGCACCATGGGCCAGCAGATGGCTGGCAAAGGCGTGGCGCAGGACATGGGGTGACACCCGCGCCGGTTCGAGCCCGGCATCCAGGCAGAGTTGCTTCAACATCTTGCCCACGGCCTGGCGTGTGAGATGGCCCGAGGCACCATGCGAGGGGAACAGCCAGGGCGAAGGTTTGTCCTGAACGCCGAGCCAGACACGCACGGCCCGCGCGGCCTGCTCACCCACGGGCACCAGACGCTCGCGACCGCCCTTGCCGCGCACGATGATGAACGGTGTGTCTTCACGCAGGGCACGGCTCGGAAGGCTGACCAGTTCGGAGACCCGCAGGCCCGTGGCATAGAGCAGCTCGACAAGGGCCGCACGGCGCAGACCCTCGGCGTCATCGACCGCACGCGCGGCAGCCAGCAGTGCATCGGTTTCGCCTTCGGTCAGAACCTTGGGCAGGGGACGACCGGCACGCGGCGCTTCGACCGTCGCTGTGGGGTCATCGTCGCGTTCACCTTCGCCGTAGAGGAACTGATAGTACTGGCGCATGGCAGAGAGCCGCCGGGCGGCTGTGCGCGCACTCGCACCCTTGCGCTGCAGCCAGGCAAGATAGGCTCTGATATCCTCGGTCGAGGCTTGCGCCAACACGACCTGCCGACGCTCCAGAAACTCATCCAGACCATCAAGATCACGCTGATAGGCCGCGACCGTGTTGGCCGAAGCACCACGCTCGGCGACCATCATTTCGATAAAACGGTCGGCGGCGTGACGGTCCTGCGCCATACCGGGCCTCACGTTCCCTTGGCGAACGCGGCCTCCATGGCCAGCAAACGTGCTTCGCGGCCCAGGCCAACCTCGCGCAAGGCATCGACCACGGCGCGCAACACCATCGGGTCGGCCGTGGCCGGGCCACCACTGCCGAGCGCGACCAGCGCCAGAAGCACAGTCTCGCCGAGGCGGTCCTCGCGTGAAGCAGCCTCAAGCGCCAGAAGCAGGCCTGCGTCACTGATAACCGTGGCATCGGGTGTTTCGATCGCGGGTGGCGTCGCCAGCGTCTCGACGATCAGATTTTCCGCCGATCTGTCGTCAAAAGCGGCCAACAGGGCGACATACATCTCGGCCTGACCGACGACACGCTCCGGCGCCAAACGGGCGCTGGCATCCCACCATTGACGCATGCGGGTGCCATCATCGGGCAGTTGTTCGCCGAACGCGATCCGGTAGATCGGCCACAGCACGGCTGCCTGGGCCGCAGCGACACTGTCGTTGCGGGCACGATCCTCAAGCAGCGGCCACCAGCGGGCCGCCGCTTCCGGCATGCCGGCCGCGAGCAAGGCCATCGCCGCTTCACCCGAGAACCAGGCAAGTTCGGCACCAGGCACCAGAGCCGCGATTTCCGACCCCGTTGCACGCGAAACGGCAAGGAATCCGGCCTGTCCGTCCTCTGCCGCGGCATGGCGCAGCAGCGCCGAAATGGCCTCGGCTCTGGCTGCAGCCAGCGATTGTTGCAGTGCGGCCTGGAACAGCAGGGCCCGACCGACCGGGCCGGCGGCATCATCGGCGCGCGACAGCGCATTGACGATCTGATCGTCATTGAAGGTAGCAAGCCGATACAGATCGCCCAGCTCGCCGCCGCTCATGGCGCCGGCTGCAACCGCACGTTCGGCTGCACGCAGGCGGGTTTCCAGCGGCAGGGCCTCAAGCCTGGAGATCGCACGCAGGAGCGGCGCAGGAGCATCGAGCAGAGCGTCTTCGGGAATACTGGCGCCGGTCGCAAGCGCCATGGCAAACAACAGTGGTGTTGCCTGATCCAGGGATTCCAGGGCGACAGGCTGGCCGCTGGCGATCCCACGATCGAGTTCAAGGAAGCGGTCATCAACTTCCCCGCCAGTATCCTGAAGGATCGCAATTCCCAGTTCAGCAGCAGAATCTTCACCCGCCAGACGCTGACAAAAGATCAGGGCAAGCGCGATGGCATCGTCATTGCTGGTCGCCAGCGCATCACGCGCGGCCTGGCAGGCAGCATCGTTGTTGGCGTCCAGCAGCAGGGCATCGACCCCTGCGCGATGACCGGCCGGCGTCAGCGCCTGTTGTCCGGCACTTCGGATCAGGCCCGGGACGTCGTTCTGCAGCCCCAATGCGATCAACCGGTCGATCCGGGCACCCAGCAAGTCGCCGACTTCGCCTTGCGGGGCCGAAGCCGCGGTGAGCAAGAGACGACGCGCCAGCGCAGTGGAGACTTCCGAGCCGGTGCCACCGGGTAAACGCGGCAGGACGACGGCGATGAGCTGGCCATCGCTGCCCTGCCACATATCGGCACCCAGGCCACCCGCCGCCGGGTCAAGCGTACCTGCGGTATCGGCACTGACGGCGGCAAGCGCTTCGACCTCAAGGCCGGAGCCGCCGGACGAGCCCGATGAGATGCTGCCGTCGACAGCATCGATGGTATCGGTATCGCCAAGTGGAATGATGATGAGCGGCTGGTTGCCGTCATCGGTCTGGGCAAGCACGCCATGGTTTGCCAGGCCGGCAAACGCCAGCATGGTGGCCACAAAGCAGGAGTTACGGATCGAAACGGTCATTGGAAATTGTCTTCTCCACATGGTGCGTCGGCGCAGGGATGTCCCATGTCGCAAGAAACGCAACACCCCCGACAACGACGGCCAAGGTCAGCAGCACGAACATTCGAACCAGAAAGCGCATGATCCCGCCGGCACATCCATGGGAAGTTATTGGAAATCTATGTTATCGTCGCATTATGGCGCGGATGCGGCAATCTCCTCGGCGCAACCTATCAACACAAGAATCTCCGTGAGCGACAACGAACTTCCCAGACCGGATCGGACAATCGCCCTGGTCGGGCTGATGGGTGCCGGTAAATCGACCATCGGTCGACGGCTGGCCGCCAGGCTGGACGTTGCCTTTGTCGATGCCGATTCCGAAATCGAAGAGGCAGCCGGATGCACCATCCCCGAAATCTTCGAACGCCATGGCGAGGCCGAGTTTCGGGACGGCGAACGCCGGGTGATTGCACGTCTCCTGCGCGGCAAGCCTAAGGTCCTGGCGACCGGAGGTGGCGCGTTCATGCATGAGGAAACACGCAATCGCATCAAGGCGCGTGCCATCTCGATCTGGCTGCGCGCCGACCTCAACCTCTTGATGTCGCGCGTTTCGCGTCGTGACAACCGGCCACTTCTCAAACAGGGCGACCCACGCAAGACGATGGAACGGCTGATCAACGAACGTTATCCGGTCTATGCCACCGCAGATATTGTGATCGACAGCAACGAAGGTCCCCATGATGCGATCGTGGACCGCATTATCGAGACCCTGCGTACCCGCGAGGAAACATGAGCACGCGTGAAGTTCTCCATGTGCCGTTGGGAGACCGCGCCTATGACATTGTCGTGGGCAGCGGACTGCTTGGATGTGCGGGCGAACTGATCGGGCCGGTTCTCAACCGGCCGCGTGTTGTTGTCGTGACCGACCGCACCGTTGCCGGCCTGTATCTCGAAACCCTGCAGGCTGCTTTCGACACGGCTGGAATCAGTCACGACACGATCGTCCTGCCGCCCGGCGAGCAGACCAAGGACTTCCAGCATTTCGAAGAACTGCTGGACCGCCTGCTCGATATGGGCCTGGAACGATCCGACATGGTGATCGCATTGGGTGGCGGTGTGATCGGCGACCTCACCGGCTTTGCCGCCAGTGTGCTGCACCGCGGCATCGATTTCATCCAGATCCCCACGACCCTGCTGGCACAGGTCGACAGTTCGGTTGGCGGCAAGACCGGGATCGACACACGGCACGGCAAGAACCTGATTGGCGCCTTCCACCAGCCACGCCTGGTGCTGGCCGATACCGACATCCTTGCGACGCTGCCACGCCGTGAACTGCTGGCCGGTTATGCCGAGGTCGTCAAATACGGTCTGCTTGGCGATCACGCCCTCTTCGAATGGCTGGAGGTTCACGGCAGCGCGGTTGTCGCGGGCGACCCCGACGCCATACGCCGGGCCGTGCTGACGAGTTGTGCTGCCAAGGCGCGCGTTGTCGCGGCTGACGAAAAGGAAGCGGGCGAGCGCGCCCTGCTTAATCTGGGCCACACCTTCGGCCACGCTCTGGAGGTTGCCAGCGGTTTTGGTGCCGATCTGCTGCATGGTGAAGCCGTTGCAATCGGCATGGTCATGGCCTTTGGCCTGTCGGTCCGACTTGGCCATTGCAGCCGACAGGATGCCGGGCGGATCAGACAGCATTTCAAAGCTGTCGGTCTGCCCGCCCATCCTCGCGATCTCGGCCTGGCAGAACAGGACGCAGGCGTGCTCGTCGAGCACATGGCCCAGGACAAGAAGGTACAGGACGGGCGCGTCACCTTTGTTCTCGCGCGTGCCATCGGCGATGCTTTCCTCACCCGGGACGTCGAACCGGCCGCCGTGCGCGATTATCTGTCCCAAATGCTGTCGCAACCATCCGACGCGGCGTGATGGCCACTTCTTCTCCTTCTCGATCTTCTGACTCACTCAGCCCCCTGGACGGACTGTCATGATTGGTGTGCTCGAACTCTTCGTGGTTCTGATCATCGTTTTTATCATTTTTTCGGCCGTGTTTTCCGGTTCCGAGACGGCGTTGACGGCAGCGAACCGGTCGAAAATCCACGGTTTGGAAATGGCCGGCAACAAGCGTGCCTTGAAGGTCACCGAGCTGATGCTGGAGCGCGAGCGCCTGATTGGAGCAATCCTGCTCGGCAACAACCTGTTCAACATCGCCGCCGCATCGATGGCGACCTATGCCTTCACCCAACTGGTCGGCGAAGCGGGGGTGATCTACGCCACCGCCGCCATGACCGTGCTGGTCGTGATCTTTGCCGAGGTCTTGCCCAAGACCTATGCCATCCGCAACGCCGAACGGGTTGCCCTGGCGGTCGCACCCTTCATGTCCGGTGTGGTCTGGGTCGCTCGCCCGATCAGCCGCGCCCTGCAACTACTCGTGCTGGCAATGTTCCGGATCATCGGCGCCAAGGGGGATGACGATACGACATCGTCGGATCACGAGATCAGGGGCGTGTTGGCGCTCTATAAACACGAAGGCGGGTTGGTGAAGAACGAACACGCCATGCTCGACGGCGTGCTCGATCTTTCGAACGTCGAGGTCGGCGAGGTCATGACTCATCGGCGCACGATGGAGACGATCAATGCCGACGATCCGCCAGCCGACATCATCGCGGCGGCCCTCGAAAGCCCCCACACGCGCATTCCGCTGTGGCGTGACGATTCCGACGACATCGTGGGTGTCTTGCATGCCAAGAACCTTCTGCGCGAGCTGCATCGCCGTGGCGGCAACAGCGACGGGCTCGACATCATGAAGATCGCGACCGAACCATGGTTCGTGCCCGACACAACGTCACTGTCGGA
>JABIUG010000104.1 GCA_018700655.1 Rhodospirillaceae bacterium
AAGGCGACTATGACACCGTGCTGCAATCGCGGCCGTCCTACACACACGTCTATCGCCTCAAGCAAGGCGTCGACCCGTCGGCGCTAGACTTTGGCGAGCTCGGTTACGCGCGCGAGGCACTTGCTTCGTGGGCGCTGTTCTCGCGCTTTGTGGAAGAAGGCAAGATCCCCGCGACCACGCGCTTCCAGGTATCGCTACCGACGCCGGTGGCCCTGCTCAGCGGCTTCGTGGCGATGGATTCGCGCGCCCTCTGCGCGCCGGCGCTCGAGCGCGCGATAATCGAGAACCTCGAGCGTATCCAGGACCGTATTCCCAATCATCGCCTGGCAATCCAGTGGGACGTTTGCTACGAGGTGGTCGGCACAGACGGCGGACCGTCGCTGCACTACGCCGATCACGTAGACGGCAGTGCGGCACGGATCGGGCGCCTCGCCGGCCACGTTCGCAGCGATGTCGAGATGGGCATGCATCTGTGCTACGGCGATCCCGGCCATCAGCACATCGTCAACCCCGACAATCTCGAAACCAGCGTCGCGATCGCTAATGCGATCTGCGCGGCATCTCCGCGCACGGTCGACTTCATGCACATTCCTGTGCCGCGCGATCGGTCCGACGATGCCTACTTCGAAGCACTCGAGCAACTCAACATGCCAGCGCAGACGCGACTCATCCTCGGTCTGATCCACTATAGCGATGGCGTAGCCGGAACACGGCAGCGCATGGCCACGGCGGATAGGTTCGTTGCCGACTACGATGTTGCCACTGAATGCGGCTTCGGCCGACGCGACCCGAGCACCATCGCGGAGCTGCTGCAAATCCATCGCGAGATATGCAGCTAGCCCAGGTTAATTCACTCCAGGTCGAAGAATCGCCTCTTCCACTAGAGCAGATCACTTCAAGACCGAGCCATCGAATGGCTCGGTCTTGAGGTGATCTGCTCTATCTCTATGAAGTAGAGACAGATTCACGATCAACACGAAGGCGCGAAAGCGACTCCGTGTTGATCGATCCGGCTCTAGAGCATATTCCGATCCGCTCTAGGGGCTGCTGGCACGGCCCCTGCTGCAGGAGCAAGTCACGCTCGAGTGGCAACAACGCGTTCGATGAGTACAGGGAAGAGACCCTCAAGCGCCTCGAAGAGGAGCAGGAAGAGTTTCACGCCTATCTCGACCGCCTGCGCCAGGACAAGGACAAGGCGGAGTTCGACTAGTTCATGGCCGATCGTCGTGGTCCCAACGAAGGGCCGGCAGACGGAGCCACGGCCTGATCTGACAGGCACTATCGCCGAAACCAAACGGCACGGAATCGACATTCGGTTCCGTGCCGTTCTCGTTTGGAGACGCATGTAGTGCTGATCAGCTCTTGGATAGGGCGCTTTCGGCCAGCCGTGCCCAGTAGCTTGCACCCAGCGGCAGGACCTCGTCGTTGAAGTCGTAATGCGGATTATGGAGCAGGCAGCCGCCTTCTTCCGGGCCGTTGCCGATCAGGATGTAGCAGCCGGGCTTTTCCTCCAGCATGAAGGCGAAGTCCTCCGATCCCATATCGGGCTGGAAGTCGCGGTCGACGTTTCCCGCACCCACCAGGTTTTCGGCAACGCTGGCGGCAAAGCCTGTGTGTTCCGGCGTGTTGACGGTGGCGGGATAGCGCCGCTCGTAACGCAACTCGGCCGAACAACGGTGCGCCGCGGCGATGCCGTCGGCGATGCGCTTCATGGCCGGCTCCAAGAGATCGCGCACCTCCTTGTCGAACCAGCGACAGGTTCCGCGCAGCACCACAGTATCGGGAATGACGTTCCAGGTGTCGCCGCCATGGACCTGGGTCACGCTCACCACCGCGGCGTTGAGCGGCGAGGTCTCGCGTGACGGGATTGCCTGCAGGCCCGAGATGATCTGGGCCACGGGGATCATGGGGTCGATCCCCCGGTCGGGCATCGCCGCGTGGGTGCCCATGCCGGTCACGGTAATCTCGAAGATGTCGAAGGCCGCCAGGAAGGGTCCCTCGCGCACGGCAAACTTACCGACCTCGATGCCCGGTGCGTTGTGCATGCCGTAGACCTCGTCACAGGGGAAGAGATCGAACAGGCCGTCCTCGATCATCACCCGGCCGCCGCCCTCGTTCTCTTCGGCAGGCTGAAAGATGAAGTGGATCGTGCCGTCGAAGTTTTTCATCTCCGCCAGATACTTCGCCGCACCCAGCAGCATCGTGGTGTGTCCGTCGTGGCCGCAGGCATGCATCTTGCCATCGTTCTGCGAGCGATGATCGAAGGTGTTCTTTTCGTGGATATGGAGCGCATCGAGGTCGGCGCGCAGGCCGACCCGGCGGTCGCTGGTGCCGGCCATCAGCGTGCCGACAACGCCGGTCGTGGCGAGGCCCCGGTGCACCTCCATGCCGAACTCTTCCAGCAGGTTGGCCACAACATCGGATGTGCGGGTTTCCTCGAAGGCAGTTTCTGGATGGGCGTGAATGTCGCGCCGCCAGCGCGTCATGTCGTCATGGAACTCGGAAATGCGGTTGATCACGGGCATGGTCTTTTCCTCACTGGCTGGCGCGTTCGAGGACGGCGCGGATGG
>JABIUG010000011.1 GCA_018700655.1 Rhodospirillaceae bacterium
CCCAGCGCTGCACCGGGAGATGCGCACCGGTTCGCCCGAAAGGGTCAGATACCCAGAACCCGGTTGCGTTCGGCCGCATAGGTGCTGCCGGCAAGCGACATCCAACCCGCCGACTTGACCAGCGAATCCCGGTAGGAATCGAAAGTCTTGGCGAACATCGCATCGGTCATGTTCTCTTCGTAGACCTGCTCTGACGCGGTCCCGAAGGCATCCCACACCGATTCCGGGAAGGTCAGGGTCTGAACGCCCTGCGAAATCAGGCGCTGCAGTGCCGCACCGTTGTTGGCCAGGAACTGCGAGAGGCCCCAGACATTCACCTCGGCGGCGGCACATTCAACGATCTTCTGCTCTGCCGGCGTGAAGTCGTTGTAGACGTCGCGATTGAAGGCAAGCGACAGGCCGGGACCGGGCTCATGGAAGCCGGAGGTGTAGTAGATCTTTGTGATCTCGAAGAAACCGGCCTTTTCATCGGCCCAGGGACCGATCCACTCGGTGCCGTCGATCTCGTCCTTGGCGAGCGCATTGTAAACTTCTGCACCGGGGATGTTCTGGACCGAAGCGCCCAGATGACCCAGCGCTTTGCCGCCCAGACCGGGCATACGGAAACGCAGGCCGTTGAAATCCTCGGGGCTGTTGATTTCCTTCTTGAACCAGCCGCCAGCCTGGGCGCCGGTATTGCCCGCTGCAAACGTCTTCAGATTGAAGAGTTCGCCGAGCTCATCCTGAAGCTCACGACCACCCATGTGGTAGTACCAGTTGTTGAGTTCCTGCGCGGTCATGCCAAACGGAATCGACGTATAGAAGGCAAAGGACGGGCTCTGCCCGACAAAGTAGTAATCGGCGGCGTGATAGACATCCGCCTGCCCCGACGACACGGCATCGAAACACTCGAAGGCGCCGACCAGTTCGCCGGCCGACTTCAGATCGACATCGATCATGCCATCCGACATTGCGATGATGTTGTCGGCACAGCGTTGCGCAGCATCATGAACGCCGGCGAGCCCGCGGC
The DNA here is from genome assembly GCA_018700655.1 of Rhodospirillaceae bacterium. Taxonomy (GTDB): domain Bacteria; phylum Pseudomonadota; class Alphaproteobacteria; order SP197; family SP197; genus SP197. The sequence goes on from JABIUG010000011.1 coordinate 1,010, forward strand.
CCCACGACGTCACCATCGTCAGACGTTTGCGGCCTTGTGAAATCGCCGGTGTCGGAAATGCAGCCGCTGATGCTCCGCCCACTGCAGCAACACCAGCGCCTGTCAGAAATTTACGTCTCTTCATGAACCAGTCCTCCCAAAATTCAGCGCCTTGCAAGACGGCACAGTACGCATGCAATTCGCTTGCAGATCAAGCCTTTGCGGTCACCGTCAGGTGTCTAGATAAGAGAGGAAGCACTGGCCAAATGCAAGTTCGTCGGACTCTCGGACAAGTTGCTCAGCCCCGATTGCGCACCCTGATGGAGTCCTGTAAGTCGGCATAGTCGGCAAGGCCCGTCTGCTTGGCAATCTTCGACTGCCAGGCTTCGGCGAAAAGTACCTTTAGCTCTGGGCTCAGTGGTTCCTTGTTCGACTGTCCCGTCGCTACTTTGTTTGATTCACCATCAGCAGGGAGCCCGGCGATGACGTCACGCTTGCGCCGCAAGAGGTTGTCATCGAACTGGGCGGCATGGGCTTTCATGAATTCGAACCGGGCCTGTTCGGTCGCGATCTCCAGCGTTTCCTGATCCGGGTCAAGGCCGATGAACGCAGCGACCTTCTCCACCACGGCAGGAAGATCGTCGGCCATGTCCTCGTAAATGAAAGCCAGAACATCATCACGTTCACTGGCCTGCCACCACGACCGTGAATTGTCCCAGTAGTTGTCACCCTTGCCATCTCCCAGGAAGCTTTCGCGCAGATAGGTATCCTGCGGGATCGACCCGTTCTCGAAAAACCAGCCGTGCATGAAACGAAAGAGGGAAACGGCGACCGCCTCGGGATCGCGGAAAATCACGATGTGGCGTCCGCCTTTGGGAACATCATCCCAATTCAGGTGGGTCTTGAAAGCCCGCGGGTCCGCTACCTGTTCGGCCTCCGGGTCGATATCAAGGTCAAAGGCAAGCTCAATCCAGGGCACCACTTCGGTGATCTCGCCGAAGTCCATCGAACCCTTTGTACGCAAGCCGTGGACGATCTGCTGCATCCAGGTGGTGCCTGCCTTGGCATAGGTCGCAATGAAGACATCGCTGGGCCGAGGCACAAAGGCCAGGCCACGCTCATGGCTTTCCTTCGAAAAAAAGCGCGCAGCGACCGCGCCGAATTCCTCAAGCGTCGTCGGGCGTCGCAACACCTCGCTCATGCCGAAACCAGATAGGATTCCCAGAGATCGACGTAGACGGCGTCTCCCGGCGTGGAAGCATCGCCCCACAACTCTTCAGCCAGAAAACGCACGGAGTAACAATGCTCGGGGTTCTCGCCTTCTTGTTCCGAGTTGCTGTCTGGAAAGACAAACACACCATGGTCCATCACGACTTCCCCAGCCCGGCCGCGGCAATAGCGTGTTGCACGCGTGTGATGGCGGGGATGGTCGTTCTTGACCCAGACCCGATCACCCGCCTTGAAGCCCGCATCGACCTTGACCTCGGCGCGTTTCGTACTGGCCCCCGCGGCCATCGCCGCGTCCATCTCATCAAGCGTGATTTCGCTGCCACCTTCAGCCCTGCCAGGCTCGCTCAGCGTCGCGATCCGCTCGGCGATCTCGGCATCGGTCAGAATGCCGCGCTGCACCGCGATCGACTGGGTCGCACGGGTCCACAGTTCGTAATAACTCGAGCGCAGGTAGGTCACGGCCGGAATGCGTTCAATATTGGCGCGCAGATGGTCATCGACAAAACCAATGCCCTCGCCCGCCTGGAGCGACAGACCGAACGCCCGCTTCTCCCAATCCGCGTGAAACACCGGCTCGTTTTCTTCGCGCTCGACCGCACCGAAACCGTGCATGCCGCCCATATCGTGAATGCCGTCCATAACGCCCTCTAAACCTCTGCCACGCCGATCATACCGTCGCGTGTCACCATCGCTGCCAGATCGTCTTCGGTCATGCCATCAGTGCCCTCGGGGCGCTTGGGCAAAACGAGATAACGGATCTCGGCGCTGGAGTCCCAGACCCTGACCTCGACGTCACCCGAGACCGAGGCGCCGAATTCCTCCAGCACGACCCGGGGTTCACGCACGATGCGCGAGCGATAGGGCGGGCTCTTGTACCAGGTCGGCGGCAGTCCCAGCACCGGCCACGGGTAACAGGAGCACAGCGTGCAGACGACAACGTTGTGCACGGCATCGGTATTTTCGACGACCACCATGTTTTCGCCCTGAACACCGGCAATATCGAGCTCGGCAATGGCATCCGTGCCGTTTTCCAGCAGGCGCGCCTTGTAGTCGGGATCGCTCCAGGCTTTCGCTACGACCCGGGCGCCGTTGTGGGGCCCAACCCGTGTTTCATAAAGTTCGATCAGGCGATCGATCGCCGTGGGATCAACCAGCCCCTTCTCGCTCAGGAGTTGCTCGATCGCCTTGACCCGCAGCGCCATGTCCGATTCCGGCTCATTGTGTTTGTGCGAAGCCATCGTTTCCCTCCGTGAATGCCGGTGATCCTAACAAGCGCCGCCATGCATGGGCAATGGGATGGGTCGACAAGCAGATTGCACACTGGCGTTGTATGGGTTGCCGGCAAATGCAAGCATTGTCCCACCAGGGGCAACACCAGAAAAACCGGAGAATCATCATGAGTGAACTTTTCACGGAGTTGGTCGGGGTCCATGTGACCGATCAAACATTGCAAATCTCGATGACCACATGAAAGACGAGCTCGAGCGTGAGCTAACCGCCCTTACACCGGCCATGCGCACGGTGATGTCCTCAAAGATGGGGCCGGAGGCCAGTGATTCTGCCATGACCGGGCCTGGCGGATGCGACCACACGCAGGTGAAGTTCTGCGGCGTCATTCAGCCTGATCTCACGCATTGAAACGGTGACGGCTTCTGCCACACCACGTTGAGCTCGTTGGTCAGCTTCTGGCGATACGTCTGAAGCTGACAAACACTCCCGCGCGTCAAGCAAACCTGATTCTGACCACGCGACCCGTCGTTGATGTCCCGTCATGGTTGTCAAACAACCCCGATCCCGTACTCTCGAAACGGGCGCTCACTAAGGGAACAGGCAATGATGAATTTTCAGCTTCTGGCCGGCTCAGCCAACGAAACCGCGCACCTTGCTCAGGGTGCGGGGCTACTGGCAGCAGGTGAATTAAAAGGCCTTGTGCCTGAAATCGTCGGCACCGATTCTCACGGCACACCGAATGCCGATCTTGCCAGCCGGTCCGCCAGAACGGCGTATGGCATGGGTTGCGGCACCTTTATCGGACCGACATGCATCGCCGATATCGACTGAGTTTCTAGACCGTGATCGCTTTCAACTTCAGCGATCAGTCAAAACGGTTGTTGCTGGCAAAGCCGGCGGGCGCGACACGCCCCGCCTGGCTGCGCTTGCCGACCCAGTCGGTCAGTTTGGTTTCCGTCCGGGTCCGGCTTCCTGCCTGCCAGGTCAGACCCTCGGCCAGAGTGAAGGTCTTGGCATCGGACATGCCGCCAGATTTGTAGCGTTGCAGGATGACACCGCGACCACGGGTCATCTCGGGCAGTTCGTCCAGCGGGAAGATGATGACCTTGCGGTTCTCGCCGACCACCGCGACGTGATCACCTTCGACAATCCGCGCGACCACGGCTTCGCTCCCTGGCGAAACATTCAGCACCTGCTTGCCCGCACGGGTCTGTGCCGCCACGGCATCTTCCGGCACGACAAAGCCCCTGCCCTCGCTTGACGCGACGAGCAGCCACCGGCCACCCTGGAAAACGCTCATCGCAACGATCTCGACGTCGTTGCCCAGGTCAAGCATGAGCCGGACCGGATCGCCATAACCGCGACCTCCCGGCAGCTTGTCACAGCCGATCGTGTAGAACCGGCCATTGGTTGCAAACAGCAACAGCCTGTCAGTGGTCCAGGCCTCGGCGCGGAAGCGCTCGCGGTCGCCTTCCTTGTAACGCAGCGTAGCGACCTGATCGCCGTGGCCCTTGGCAGCGCGTATCCAGCCCTTGACCGAAAGCACGACCGTCACGGCCTCGCGCTCGATCGTTGCGTCGATCGGCACTTCGATCATCGGCGGCGTATCACCTACCTTCGTGCGCCGGCGGCCAAGCTCGGTCTTTTCGCCGAATTTCGCGCGGATATCCTTGAACTCGGCCTTCAGGAAGCTCTTCTGCTTGCTCTCGCTCTTGACCAAAGCATCAAGTTCTCCGGACTCCGCGGTCAGCGTGGTCTTCTCGTTGGCGATTTCCATCTCTTCGAGCTTGCGCAAGGAGCGCAAGCGCATGTTGAGGATGGCTTCTGCCTGCGTATCGTTGAGCTTGAAGCGTTTGATCAACGCCGGTTTGGCCTCGTCTTCCCCGCGGATGATCGCGATCACCTCATCGAGGTTGAGGTAGACGATCAGATAACCCTCGAGGATATCGAGGCGGCGCGCGATCTTGTCGAGGCGGTGGCGCGAACAGCGCAGCAGCACGACACGGCGATGATCAATGAACTCCTGCAACGTTTCGCGCAGGTTCATCACGCGCGGCATGCCCGAAGAATCCAGCAGGTTCATATTAAGCGAAAAACGCGTCTCGAGATCGGTCGCACGGAACAGGGATTCCATCAGAACCGCGGCATCGACCGTGCGGCTCTTTGGTGTGAGAACCAGCCGGATATCTTTGGCCGATTCATCGATCACGGCCTCCAGCAGTGGCAGCTTGCGCGCTTCGACCAGCTCGGCAATGCGTTCGACCAGCTTCGACTTCTGGACCTGATAGGGCACTTCGGTGACGACGATCTGGTAAGTGCCGCGACCGAGGTCTTCCTGGGTCCAGCGCGCGCGCAGACGGAACGAACCCCTGCCCGTCGCATAGGCCTCCATGATCGCTTCGCGCGATTCGACCAGTTCGCCGCCGGTCGGGAAATCAGGTCCCTGGACCATCGAGGTCAAGGTCTCGAAGGTCGCGCGGGGTTTGTCGACCAGATGAACCAGCGCCTGGCAGAGTTCGTCGACATTATGCGGCGGAATGCTGGTGGCCATGCCGACGGCA
>JABIUG010000012.1 GCA_018700655.1 Rhodospirillaceae bacterium
GCGACCGCTCTGGTGCGCCGCTCGAACAGACGCATGCCGAGCCGGTCCTCCAGGCCACGGATCTGATGACTGATGGCTGCGGGCGTCACAGCTAGTTCGTCGGAGGCCTCGGTGAACGACAGGCGACGGGCGGCAGCCTCGAAGGCGCGCAGGCTGTTCAGCGGCAGCGTCGAAAGCCGAGTATCCATGGTTCTATAAATAAGATTTCCTCATCTGTAAGACAAGAACTCATCGTTCGTGATGCCCGTTTTTAAAACCTTATTTTGAGAACGAGCAGACCATCAAGGCTGCTACGGCCTAGGAGAGCTCATATGTTCCAGCATCACCCCTCGATCACGACAGCGCTCCATGAAGAGCGTTTTCTTTCGACACACCGGCCGGCTTCCAGGCCTCGCGGTGTCGCGGTAAACCTGTTTGCTTCCGTTGTCGGGGCATGGCGTCGCGTACGTGAAATTCGCGCGACACGCCGGGCGCTGAACCGGCTGGATAACCATCTGCTTTGCGATATTGGTGTCCGGCGCGATCAGATCGGCCCCATCGCACGTGCGGTTTCGTTGCCTTATCTGACGGTCTCGGGGCAATCCTTCGATCATACGCCCTGGCGTTGCGACTGACCGGGGTGAAACCCGGCCTTCACTTTGTTAGCGTGCGCCGCACGGACTGGAGCGCACATTGTCATCGACTGAAGCAACACCGCCTCGCGATTCTGTCGCCGCCGTGCTTGCCGCTGCCGGCAGCGGTGTACGTGTTGGTGGCCGGCCAAGGCGTTTCTGCAACATCGCGGCAAGTCGCTGCTCGAACACGCAGTAGAATTCCTTTCGACGGTGGCCGGCCGGATCGTGGTCGGCCTGCCAACCGGGCAGGTTGATGAGGGCCAGGCACTTCTTGGTGGCCTGAACGCCCATTGCATCGCTGGTGGCGCTTCCAAGCAGGAGACCGTTGCCCTGCTCCTCGATCAGGTCAGCGAACCGCTGATTATCGTGCACGATGTCAGCGAGTTCATGGCTGATCCTGATCTTCTTGCGCGTTTGCTGGCTCTGATTGGAGAGGACGATGCGGTCGTCCCGGTCGAACGTCTTCGGGTTCGTGGTTCGCTTGCCACGATCGATGCCGATGGCTGGATGGAAAGCAGGGTCGATCGCGAGCGCCTGGTTTCATCCTATTGCCCGCAGGTCTATCGGCGTGAAGCTCTGGTCCAGGCATTCATACAAGCGCAGCGCGACGGCTGGCACGAGACCGGAATCTACGCCCTGGTCCATCGTGCCGGTGGAAAGGTGTGTCTGGTCGAGGACGGGGGTGAACATCTCAAGCTCACCTATCCCGAAGACCTCGCCGTGCTGGAGAACACATGACCACCGGCAGCGTGAAAATCGCCGGCGGATTGTCCGAGGTCGCCCGCGATTATGACGGGTTTTTCGTCGACCTCTGGGGCACCTTGCATGATGGGTTCGAACTGTTGCCCGGTGGACGCGATTGCCTGGAGCGCCTGCGTGGCATCGCTCCGGTCTGCCTGCTTTCCAACTCTCACCGCCATCGTTTTGTCGAGGTCGACCGGTTGCTGACGATGGGCCTGACGCCGGATGACTATGACGCGCTGGTCACCGCGGGTGAGGTTTGTCGTAACCGCCTGGCAGGCGACCTGCCTGAAGGCTGTGGCACGAACTTTCTGTTTATAGGGATGGAAGAAAACGCCGCACTGCTTGATGGCCTGGGGTTCGGTCGTGTCGAACAGGCCAGCCAGGCCGACTTTGTCCTGATCGGTGATCCCGAGCTCGACCGTCAGGATCTCACTGCCTACCGCGAGGTTCTGGGCGAAGCGGTGCAGCGCAATTTGCCGTTGGTCTGCCCGAACCCGGATCGGTGATCGTTCTGGGGCGAAAGCCACCGCGCCAAGCTTGGCGCCATCGCCGACCTTTACGCGGAACGTGGTGGAAAAGTCCTGTGGTATGGCAAACCCTGCGCCAATGCATTCGAAGCAGCGGTATCCGCGCTCGACAACGTGCCAGGCCGGGTGCTGGTGATCGGCGACGGTCTCAGCAATGACATGGTTGGTGCGCGCGATGCCGGCCATGACAGTTGTTTTGTCGTTGGCGGCCGCGAGGCTGCGGGGCTCGGATTGGCGGCGGGTGAATGCCCTGATGCCGTGAACCTGGCGGTGCTCTTTGCCGAACACGCGATGTGGCCGACCATCTCGGTGCCTGCCTTCGTCTGGTAGAAATCCACGCCGTGCTCAGGCGGTAGCCATGGCGTCCTGGGCTTCGACGGCTTCTTCCAGCAACCAGGCGCGGAATGCCGCCACCTTCGGTTTTCTGGCGCTGCCCTTGGGATAGACCAGCCAGTGCGAGAGGTTCTCGTCGGTCAGGTCGCCAAACGGCATCACGAGGCGGCCCTCATCGAGGTCGTCCTGCATGATGATCTGGCTACCCAGCGCAACACCCAACCCGGCGGCGGCAGCCTCCATCGCCAGATCGCTGCTGTCGAAGAACAGACCGCGGCTGCCGTCGACCCCTGCGACGTGGAGTGCCGAGAGCCAGTAGCGCCAGTCTTCGTCGTTGCTCTCGTGCAGCAGGGTCTGGTGGCGCAGATCCTCCGGCCGGTTCAGGCGTGGTTTGCGTGTCAGCAGTTCGGGATTGCACACGGCGACATAGCGGTCTTCGAAAAGCTTGTCGGAATCGAGCCCGGGCCAGTCACCGGTACCGTAGCGAATGCCGCAGTCGACATCCTCGCGGGCGAAATCGACATTACGTTCGGTCGTCACCATGCGCACTTCGATCTCGGGTTCCTTGATCTGGAATTGGCGCAGGCGCGGGATGAACCAGCGTACCGCGAAGGTCGGCAGCATGGTGACAGAGAGCGGACCGTGAGCGTCATGGCTGACGATCAGATCGGTGCCATCGGCGATCAGATCGAAGGCCTGGCGCAGATAGGGCAAGAGGATTTCACCCTCATCGGTCAGCCACAGGCCGCGCCCGTGGCGTTCGAACAGGCGCACGCCCAAACGTTCCTCCAGCGCCTTGACCTGATGACTCACTGCGGCCTGGGTAACGTTGAGTTCCTCGGCTGCGCGGGTGAACGACAGATGGCGTGCTGCGGCCTCGAAGGCGCGCAGGGCGTTCAGGGGTGGAAGGCGACGTCCGCTCATGAGGTATAAATAAACCTCATAGCAGCCGTGACAAGATGTCGCTCCTCTTTCTGCTCTAAATTCCCTACATACTAACCAACACAACAAGTGCTGACAATGGATCACACGGTCCCGCCGCAGCGATAATCATAAGGAGAAGTACCATGATCAAGATGTTCAAGCGTAACCGCAACGAGAATGCCAACCACGCGGCTCGCACCAGGGTTGAAGCCCGGCGCTCCCACGTTTCGCCCTTCGGCGCATCGTTCAACGCCCTGCGTCCCCTGATTTCCTGACCACCTGATCTCCCGCGGAACTGAAGCTGCCGGTCCACGTGCGGCGGCGGAAACTGGAAGTTTCAGTCTCGTAGACAAGGCGGGGTCCCTTAACTGGGATCCCGCCTTTTCTATGTTGTGTGACGGTCGTTAACGACTCATCAAGCTATCGCCTCTAACATCTGTGATTGGCGCTGGGGGATGCTTGCATTATTATGGGACAGCCCCGGCCAGGAGACGCCTGCCATGTCGAAGTTCTATTACAAGCCCCCGCATCGCAGCGTGAAGGACCTGTTGGCCGCCGAGGATGGCGTTACGGCCATTGAATATGGCCTGATTGCATCGAGCATTGCCCTTGCTTTCATCGCGATCGCCATCCTGTTGGGTGACGATGTCGGCGCAATGTTCACCAGCCTCAGCGATGCCGTGCAGAGCGCCACCGGCGATTGATCGGACCCTGCGGGTTTCGACTTTGACATAACAGTGCTTGCAGCGCTGAATCACGCGTGCCAAAACCAGTTTCTCCGCCGCCTGACGCCATCAGGGCCCGAACGGGTCCTGAACCATAAAAAAGAACAAGATGGACGTTTCTGCTCGTTTGGGCCTGAAACGACCTTGTTCAAGCGCAGGGTTTTGCCGTGTCCTTTACTGATCTTCCCCATGCTGCACGCCTCGGCCATCTGCTCGCCGAACGGTCCGTCCTGATCGCTGACGGCGCGACCGGCACCAATCTCTTTGCCCTGGGCCTGCAGACCGGTGACGCGCCGGAGCTCTGGAATGTCGATTTCCCCGAACGGGTGATCACGCATCACCAGGCGATGGTCGATGCCCGTGCCGATATCATCCTGACCAACAGTTTCGGCGGCACCGCCAACCGGCTGAAGCTGCACCGTGTCGATGATCGCGTGGTCGAGCTCAATCGCGCAGCCGCAATGCTGGCGCGCCAGGCCGCCGATGGCGCCGGCAGGCCGGTGCTGGTTGCCGGTTCGATGGGTCCGACCGGCGAGATCATGGAGCCGGTCGGTGGACTGACCCAGACCGAGGCCGTGGCGGCGTTCGCCGAACAAGCCAAAGGTCTCAGCGAAGGCGGCGTCGATATCCTCTGGATCGAGACCATGTCCTCAATCGAGGAAGCGGCCGCTGCGATTGAAGGTGCGGCCGCGACGGGCCTGCCGATCGTCTGCACCATGACCTTCGATACCAACGGGCGCACCATGATGGGAATCACGCCTGAAGGTGCGGCCGAGTTCTGTGCTGCCAGCCATCCCGCACTTGCAGCCTTTGGCGCCAATTGCGGCAACGGGCTGGGTGAACTGGTTGCCGCGGTTGCCGGAATCGGCGCGGCCTGCGAGCCCGATCGTGTGCTGGTCGCCAAGGGCAATTGCGGCATTCCGGAATTTGTCGACGGCGAGATCCGCTACACCGGCACGCCCGAACTGATGAAACGTTATGCCCGCACGGTCCACGATGCCGGTGCACGCATCATCGGGGGCTGTTGCGGCTCGACCCCTGAACACATCGCCGCCCTGGCCGAGGCGCTGGCCGATCACGAGGCTTCAGAGCGGCCCAGCCTGGAGCAGATCGAGGCCGAGCTTGGTCTTTCCCGTGTTGCGCCCCCTCCCGATGGCGGCCGCAAACGCCGGTCGCGCCGCCGCCGCTGATGGCTTCGTAGTTTTCGGTAATATTGCACTGCAGCACGTAAAAATTTCCTGAACTTGTTGGTTGAAGCCGGTTTCGCGCCTGCTATTGTGCGACGCACAAATTCAGATGCGGCCCGCTGTAAGGCGGCCGCCAGCCCCAGATGTGCGGAGAACACCCCATGGATACTGCAACCCACGACCGGCTTTCCGAATTTTCCGTCGGCCAGTCCGATAGTTATGCCCGGACCGTGACCAATGCCGATATTGTCCTGTTTGCCGGTGTTTCGGGCGATGACAATCCGGTCCATCTCAACGATGAATTTGCTTCGGCCACCATGTTCAAGGGCCGCATCGCCCACGGCATGCTCGGTGCCAGCTACATCTCGACCGTGATCGGTACGCGCCTGCCCGGACCGGGCTCGATCTACATGGGCCAGTCGCTGAAGTTTCTGGCGCCGGTGCGCATCGGCGACACCGTGACGGCAACCGTCACAATCACCGCGATCGACGAAGCCAAGCGCCGCCTGACCCTGGAGACGGTCTGCACCGTCAAAGGCAAGAACGTGATCGAAGGCGAAGCCAGGGTGATGTTGCCGAAGCCGTGAAGGCAGCTTCGTTGTTTGTCTAGCCTCAAGCGTCGGCACTCGCTTTTGTTTGTGTGGCCTCAGGCGCCGGCTCTCGCTCCGCTCGTTTGGCTAACGCCGCTAACGCGGTGGGCTCGCGGTCGCTCGCCGTCGGCCCGCTGGGCCTCCCGCTCTAACCACCATTTGGGTGTCATCCCGGACAAGGGAGCGGAGCGGACGCGATCCGGGATCGCGATCAGGCACCGCAGATAGCTTTGTGCCGCTCGAGGCCCCGGCTCTTCCGTTGGTCGGCCGGGGTGACACAGTTGTTGAGGCTAACGCAGAACCACCCCAGGTGTCGCATATGGCGGGAGGCCCAGCGGGCCGACTGCGAGCCCGCGCCGACGGCGCGTAATCCGAGAGAGCGGAGCGAACGCCGGCGCCTGAGGCTAAAGACAAAAAATCCCCATTCCGCGAAAGCCCGCTTTGGGCTAGGACACGGCCCATGAGGATTCTTCGTCATCCCGTCCCTACGCCTGAAGCCCTGCGCGGCGCCGTTGTTGCGCTGGGCAACTTCGACGGCGTGCATCGTGGCCATCGCAGTGTGATCGAACACGCCCGTGCCCTGGCGGGTGATGCCGGGGCGCCATGCGGCGTGGTGACGTTCGAACCCCATCCCCGCAGTTTCTTCCAGGGTGCCGGCGCGCCCTTTCGCCTGACCCCGTTCCGACAGAAGGCGCGACTGATGGCCGGCCTTGGGCTCGACCTGATGGCAAACTTCACCTTTGACCCCGCACTGGCCGGTCATCTGGCCCAGGATTTTGTCGCGACCCATCTGCTCAGGGGCCTCGGCGTCAGCCATGTCGTGACCGGGCCGGGCTTTGTTTTCGGCAAGGGCAGGCGGGGCAACGGCACTGTGCTTGCACGCATGGCCGAGATGGAGCAGTTCGGTTATTCCCAAGCGCCGATCTATGCCCATCGCGGCACCAAGGTGTCATCCACCGACATCCGTGTGCTGTTGCGCCGTGGCCAGGTCGATCAGGTCGCCGAACATCTCGGTCACGTCTGGGAGTTTGAGGGCCGCGTCCAGGCCGGCGAACAGCGCGGCCGCGAGATGGGTTTCCCCACCGCCAACCAGGCGCTCGACGGTTTGCTGCATCCAGGCCCCGGCATCTATGCCGTGCGTGCCGGCATCGTCGACGGCAAAACCACCACCTGGCACGACGCCGCCGCCTATGTCGGCACCCGCCCGACCTTTGCGGGCGAGACCGTGTTGCTCGAGACCAACCTGTTTGATTTCTCCGGCGACCTCTACGGCAAACGCCTGCGGGTTTGTTTCGTCGAACGCGTACGCAAGGACATGACCTTCCGCGGCATGGACGCGCTTGCCATCCAGATGCAGGAAGATTGCGACAAGGCCCGCGTCGTCCTGGCCGGCCTCAAGGGCCGCTCCCCGCAAGCCTGCGGCACGGTGCCCGAGAAAGCCTAGGCCAGCGTCTGGAGTCAGACCGGCTAAGGCCACGCCGACCAGAAGCGACCATCGTTACCCTGCCTGATCGAGATCCTGGCTCTGCGCCGCTCCGCGCCTTGTCCGGGATGACACAAACTATTTTGGCCCGTGAAACTTGCGGTCAACGTCGTTTGCGTGATCGCATGGCTCCCTGCTCGGCGATTTGGTAGTGGGAGGCCCGCAAGGGCCGACGGCGAGCAACTGCGAGCCCGTCGCGCATGCGGCGAAAGCCAAGTGCACGGAGTGCACGCCCGGCGACTGAGGGAGAACAAAAGTGACAACCCAGATCTTCAAGGATGCGCGCAAGGCAACCTTCCTCAATCAGGAAGGAGCGGACAAACCGCTCAAGAGCCCGATCGCCGATAGCGTGGTGGAAGCCGCGCGCGCCTATCGCATGGGCCGGCTGCGCCAGAAGATGGCAGAGCATGATTGCGCCGCCATGCTGCTTTATGATCCGATCAACATCCGCTACGCCTTTGAAGTCAGCAACATGCAGGTCTGGACCGCGCATAATGCGGTGCGCTACGCCCTGCTGCTGGCCGATGGTCCCTCGGTGATGTTCGAGACCACCGCCGGCATGCCGCTGTGGGAGGGTGTCGATGCCGTCGATGAGCTGCGTGTCGCCACGCCCTGGCTCTACATGACGGCTGGTGGCCGCGCCGATGAATTCCTCAACCGGTGGGCCGATGAAATCACCGATCTTGTCCGCACCCATGGCGGCGGTAACAAACGCATCGCGATCGACAAATGCGAACCCCCGGGGGCCTTTGCCCTGAAGGAGCGCGGCCTCGACATCCAGGACGGCCTGGAACTGACCGAACGTGCGCGTTCGATCAAGTCAGCCGACGAGATCGCCCTGATGCGCTGGACCGTCCGGGTGTGCGAAGCCGCCATGGCGCGGATCTACGAGAACTCCGTGCCCGGCAGGACCGAGCAGGAGTTGTGGGCCGAGATGTCCTATGAAAACGCCCGCTCGGGCGGCGAGTGGCTGGAAACTCGGCTGCTCGCCTGTGGCGCCAACACCAACCCCTGGTATCACGAGTGCGACGACACCGTGTGCCAGCTTGGCGAGATGATCTCGCTCGATACCGATCTGATCGGCCCCTACGGCTATTGCGCCGATCTCTCGCGCTCCTGGACCTGCGGCTACACACCGATGACCAACAGCCAGCGGCGCATGTATGGCCAGGCACTCGAACAGGTCACCCACAACACCGCACTGCTGCGCCCCGGCATGAGCTTTGCCGAATACAACGAAAAGTCCTGGCGCATCCCGCAAGCGAGCCAGGCCTACTCTTATGGCCTCGCACTCCACGGCGTCGGCATGGCCGACGAATGGCCCTGCGTCTACCTCCACCACATCAACGAGGAATCCGGCTACGAAGGCACCTTCGAAGAAGGCATGGTCGTCTGCGTCGAAAGCCTGATGGCCGAGGAAGGCACCGAAAGCATCAAGCTGGAAACCCAGGTGCTGATCACGGCTGATGGGCCGGAACGGCTCGATAGTTTTCCGTGGGAGGAGGTTTAAAGGTAATCCGATAAATGTAGGTCGAAAAGAGAGACGAACTCTATCGAGAATTGACCTGAGATACCCGTAGCCTCTTAGTTTTTCTGAATTGCGCTAAATTCACTTACATCAAACAGGCTATGCTGTTTTGGGCAGTCGTAAGCAACGGTCTCCACAGTGAACTAAAGAGGCCCTTATTCGTAAATGTAGAGATCTACCCGTTTTTATGCGGCGTTGCTTTCCTCCATATATTCAGTGAGAAATCACATGTTAGAGACAGAAGTAAAAAAATACTCCCAGGGGATCTACACTTATCCAATATTGTGGAACAGGAACGAAAAATGGAACTTTCTGTATTATCTAACATCATGATGGAATTTGGACAAATCTACAAAATGGAAGTGGATGGAAAACAAATTCCGTTTGAAGGTAGTCCAGGGAACTATAAGATTGATGGAGTTAAGCATACACGACTCGTAATTAGTCGTTTTGGAAACAGTACATACGCGAAGCACACTCATGTAATTGAGAATGTTCGTTTTTTCAATGATCGAGAGAAACGGAAGTACATAGAGGTGGCAAGAGAGGCTCTGTTTTTCGCAGGATACAATTTCAAAGGTGATCATGATGTTCACTATTATTCTGAAATTTTGATCGAACCATAAATTGAGTTTCAGATTTCTCTAA
>JABIUG010000105.1 GCA_018700655.1 Rhodospirillaceae bacterium
ATCCGCTGGCGCTGTCCGCCCGAGAAACTATGGGGATAACGGCGCAGATGCCGCACATCCAGCCCGACCAGGCGCATCAGTTCCATGACCCGGTCCGCGCGTTCCTTGTGTGATCCCACCTTATGGATGAGCAGGGGTTCGGAAATGATATCGAACACCGTCATGCGCGGGTTCAGCGAACCGAACGGGTCCTGGAAAACGAACTGTACCTTGCGCCGATAATCGAACAGGCGCTCGCCCTGCAGTGCTGCGATATCGACGATGTTGCCGCGATCGTTGAAGGTCACCATGCCGGAATCGGGCGTCAGCGCCTTCATGATCATCTTGCTGGTCGTTGTCTTGCCGCAGCCTGATTCACCGACCAGGCCCAGGCATTCCCCGCGCCCGACTTCGAAACTGATGTCGTCGACGGCAAGATTCGTCACCGTGCTGCGCGACATGAAACCTTCTTTGCGCGTGGTGAAGGACTTGCTCAGGTGGTCAACCACAAGAAGACGTTGATCTGCGTCCTCGGGCCACGGTGCGCGTTCCGGCCGTTTCAGTGATGAACGATCCTGTTTGATCTCGCGCAGCGGTATCAGGCGTTCGCCGGGTTTCATGTTGAAGCGTGGCACCGCGGCCAGCAGGCCCTTGAGATAGGGATGACGCGGATCGCGGAAAATATCGTCCAGGCTGCCCTGCTCCATGATGCGGCCGTGGTACATCACGACGACATCCTCGGCGACATTGGCGACGACACCGAGATCATGGGTGATCATCAACACGGCCATGCCGAGTTCACTCTGCAGGTCGGCGATCAGTTTCAGGATCTGGGCCTGGATCGTGACGTCGAGCGCGGTGGTCGGTTCGTCGGCGATCAGCAGACCGGGACGGCAAACCAGCGCCATCGCAATCATGGCGCGCTGTCGCAGACCGCCGGAGAGTTCGAACGGGTAGCTGCTGAAAGCACGATCGGGTTCGGGGAAGCCGACCAGGCGTAGCATGTCGACGGTGAGTTCGCGGCCCTCGGGTTTGCTGCATTCGCGATGCAGGAAGAGCGCTTCGCTGATCTGATCGCCGATCGTGTGGAGTGGCGAGAGCGAGGTCATCGGCTCCTGGAAGATGATCGAGCAGCGCCCGCCCCGGATCTGGCGCATGCGTTTGCCGTCGGGCGGAAGCTGGGCGATGTCAACGGGATCGACCGCCGGGTTTGCAGGGTCATGCAGCAGGATCTGCCCGCCGGTGATCTCCGCGCTCTGGGGCAGGATGCGCATGATCGACTGCGAGATCACCGTCTTGCCCGAGCCCGATTCGCCGACCAGCGCCAGGGTGCGTCCGGCAGGGATCGAGAAGCTCACACCCTTGACCGCCTCAACGGCACCGTCGCCCACCAGGAATTGAACCTTGAGGTCGCGGATGTCGACCAGCGGCGTCACAGGTGATAGTCCGGCAGGCTGGACGCAGAGGGTGCAAAACCCATAGCGTCGAGATTGGCGAGGGTGACCGGATTCAGCTCCAGGTCTCGCGCAAGAGCGGCCTGACAGGCGACATCGACCACGGCATCGAAGCCGTCGAGCGATGAATCGAGCCGGATCGTGCCCTTGGCACCTTCCAGCTTCAGCTCCATCCAACCCTTGGAAGCTGCAAAATCCATCCTGTCCTCCGAACGACGCCTTTTCATGGAATAGAAGGCAAGTTTCATTCCGTTAAGTTCTTCCCATTGGATCGCCCGCCCCATGGGGCCGATCGTCCTTACACCCTGACGGGATAATTCGACTGTGGTCATGTGTCTGACCGAGGTTCGCACACCAAAAACCGTAAAGACCGCCCCGATCGCGCCAAGGATGTAGACCATCTCGGGGATGACCTCAATCATGACCAGCGGTGCCAGACAGATCACGGCACCGGCGATCGCGCGGACATAATCCCAGCGCAGAACGCTCACGTCGTATCGAAACTGATGGGATTCGGTCACGTCTGTACTCATGTGGAACAAAACACCTCGGAAGCATCTAACCAGTGTGCGGCCGGATGTTCGTGCACGAATGAGACAAACTTGTCGATAAAACGACAGGAATCAACATCATGAACACGATGATGAGTCATCAATCCGGTAGGTTCGGTCGGATCGGAAATTCCCGTGCGCCGCTGGACAAGGTGGTTGATTGCCTGATCCAGGCACCATGCGTCCCCGCCAAACTGCCTGTCGGCACGCCAGTTGATGATGTCGAGATGCATATTGGCGATCGACAGACCTAACTGGCGGGAAATCTCGCGCGGAGCCAGAGTCGACAGCCCGGAAAGACCCAGGCCGGAAAGGCTGGCGGCGACCTGAGGATCGATCCGGTTCCAGGGCGGGACCATGACGGTATGGAAGCGCGTCCCAAAAGCCGCCTGGAGTGTCCTTCCTGCGGTCGCGATCGCGTCGGCAAGGCCGCCTTCCAATGCGCTGTCGCAGAGTTCGGTTTTGCGCTGGTCCGGCCCGGCCCGGTTGGTGTGGCTGACACCGTGCTGCAGCACACTGGCGCCGTCATCGGCCAGGATCGCCTCGGTCGTGGCCGTTTCCAGCCATGCGGGCACGACCGCCAGGGCAAGGGGTACGTCCAGATCGCGGCGCTGGGCGAGGAACCCGTCGAGCTTGCCGTCATCGGGGCCGGCATCGTCATCGCGCCACCAGAAGGTCGCATTGCGTCGCGCGGCGGCCCAGCGATCGAGTTCGATGCCAAGGTCGTTCCAGTCAGTCATCGTCCATCCATTGGAGCAGCAGTTCCGCGCTTCGTTCCGCACCATCGAGATCGATAACCCCGGGCGAAAGATGTGGCAAGGCCATCGCCTGGTCTATCGCACGGCCTAGTGATCGCGGTGACAGTTCGGCCTCCGGCAGCATGATGATCGAACCCTGTCGGGCCAGGCGCGTTGCCCGTTCGGTCTGTTCGGTTTCACCCTCGCCGCCATAGGGCACCACGACGGCCCGGGCGCGGGCATTAAAGATATCAGTGATCGTGTTGTAGCCACCCTGTGACACCGAAACCGCACAGCGCGCCAGAAGTAACGCAAAGTCTGCGCGGTTGGGTTCAGCCACAATGCCGTCCCCCGAAAGCTGGAACGATGATGCCAGAGAGGGGTCGCCTGTCAGCAGGCGCCAGGTGAGGTTCGACGCATGGGCTGAAAGCGGGCGAGCGCCGGCTGCAGCCTCCAGCAGGGCAAGGCCGACCGCGCCGCCACCGGCCGATACGATCACCTCTTGCGAGCCGGGGCCGTCCCTGTCGGTCACGGTCACGGTTGGGGCGGCGATGTAACCGGTGTGAACCAGGCGCTCGCCCAGAGCATCGGCGAAAGGAAAGGTGTCGCCGAACGTGACCAGGCGCGGGTCGCCGTGGACCATGACACGGTCATAGCGCCCCATGGCAATCGCGCGCATCTGCTCGTAGCGCTCGGGTTTTGATGCCTGCTCGAGAATGTCACGGACCGAACAGACGGTGAGGGACGGTTTTGCCAGGGCATCAGCGGCATCGAGTAAGGCAAGGGCTTCGTGGCGCAGTTGACGCCGGCCAAAGGGAAAGGTCTCGGTCACCACGACCTCAGGCGCGAGATCGGCGACAAGTTCACACAGCAGGTCTCTGCGCTGGGCCATAAGCTGATCATCAACCGGGCTGGCGTGGTGATCGACCAGGCCGGAAAAACCTGCATCGGCGGCACGAACGGGCGGCAATTGCACGAGCTCGGCCGCGCCGAGATCGAGATGGGAAAGCGGCATGCCGCCCGAGGCAACCACGCATTGGATGCCGTGTCTTGAAAGTGCACTCGCGATCGCTGCGATTCGGCGGAGGTGACCGCTGCCCAGAAGATGCTGGACCCAGAAGAGAGCGGTGCTTCTCATGACGCCGCCATGCTCAGGCGGGCAGGGTCGCCGAGACGTGCTGTGCCATCGGCATCGAGCGTCAACATCAGAAGATCCGAACGGCCCAATGCCAGGGGCGGGGGACCGAGGAAATCCCACCCCGTGGCAAGCCCAAGTGCAGCGCGGATCACACCGCGATGCGTGAGCGCGACACTGTCTGTTCCACCCGCGGCAAGTTCACGCAGAAAGTCACCGAGCCGTTGCTGGACCTCGCGCGGGCTTTCCCCGCCCCTTGGCCGGAAGTCGAGGCCCCGGGATTCGTTGGTGGCCATGGCGGCGCCCTCGCGCCGGCGCAGGTCAGCGAGTGTTTTGCCGGCCCAGTCACCCCAGTCCATTTCGATCAGGCGTTGATCGGTCGCCTGAATGTCGACACCCATGAGTGCCGCAGTCTCGCGGGTGCGCTGCAGCGGGCTGGCAATCCAGCGCCAGCCAGCGATCAACTCGGGGCAGTGCCATGCGGCAGCCATGGCGCGTCCTTCGGTCGAGAGCACCGTGTCGCTGCGGCCCTGGATACGCCGGTCCTTGTTCCAGGTGGTTGGCGCGTGGCGGAGCAGGGCAAGCCTTGTCATCGCGCGTGCCTGGCCTGGGTGATGGCGCGGTCCAGCGTCAGTCTTGTAGCATCGAGGCTGTGACGCTCAGCGGCCTGGTCGGCAGCGGCGACCGCCATCGCCATGCGGCGGCGCGGATCGTCCAGCAGGCTGGTGATCGCTTCGGCAAAAGCTGCGGCATCACCAACCGGTGCCAGCAAGCCGGTCCTGCCGTTGGCGACAATCTCAGGAACTCCGCGGGTATGGCCGGCGACGACAGGGAGCCCCGCGGCCTGTGCACCAAGCAGGGCCATGCCATAGGCTTCGTTGACGGCAGGCCACAGACAAAGGTCGCAACCCGCCAGGACGGCAGGCAGGGATCGGGCTGCGAGCTTGCCGGCAAAACAGGCATGACGGGCGAGCAAGGCTTCGACTTCGGCGCGGCAGGGCCCGTCGCCGACGACAAGAAGCTGCAGGGTGGCGTCATCCAGCAGCTTCAGGGCCTGCGCCAGAACCCGATAGGAACTGAGCTTGTCTCCGCTGCGCATCATCGCGACGGTGACTGCGATTGGTTGTTCGGGGTCGAGACCAAAGCGTTCGGCAATATGGCGCCGAGCTGCAGGCCGTGCGCGCCGGTAGGGAGTGATATCTAGAAAGGGTGCTATCGGCATGATGCGCCCGGCCGGGATACCCGCCGCAGCGAGCCCGTCGGCGTCGTCGCGTGTCATGGGCAACAGCATGTCTGCGCGCGCAAGAGCGGCAAGTGAGTGAGCATAGCCCTGCGCCCACGGGCCACGCTGCTGCTTGGGCGCGAGCGAGGGTTCGGCCACGATATAGGGCAGGCCGAGGGCGTCGGCGACACGGGGTCCCAGATGATCGGGGGCCTTGTGATAGAGATGATAGGTGAACCACAGGTCCGGCGGATCGACCCGCATGGTTTCGACCAGCCGTTGTGCTTCCGCCGCCCCCCGATTTGCGAGCCGCAACTGTTGGTCACGAGCGCCCTTGTCATGGCTGCGCAGGGTCGAAGCGAGAAAGACTTCGTGGCCCAGGGATTCCAGCGCGCTGACATACAGCCGTGCCACCGTCCGGTCGCCGGATGGCACACGGTGGGTCGGGGCCTTCATGGGGGCATAAAAAGCTATTCTCATCGGGGTCGAGCATATCGTGTTGGCAAGGAATCGCGAGCCACGCTGTCGGCCGCCGTTACGCGCCTTCCTGCAGACCGAAGCGCACAGCCAGATCGTCGATCCCGGTATCCATGGCAAAGGTTGAACGCACACGACTGCCTCCCGCGACGCCCAATGTGCGGCGCAGGTCGGGTTCGCGGATCAGGCGTTCGAGATTAAGGGCCAGTTCGACCGGGTCACCCGGTTCGGCAAGCAGGCCTTGTTCACCGTCGTCGATCAGTTCGGGCACGGCTGAGACGCGGGTCGCGGCGATTGGCAAGTTCTGGCTCTGGGCTTCCATCATCACGTTGGGCAGACCATCGCGGTCGCCGTCATCGGCGATCTTGGAAGCCAGGACAAAGAGGTCGGCGTTGCGATAGGCCTCGAGCACATCGGTCTGGGGTTTGGCGCCCAGCCAGGTGATGCGCTCGCTCAGCCCGGCTGCTCCGGCCCGGGCCTCCAGGGTGTCGCGCAGTGGGCCGCCACCGATATGGGTGAGGTTCCAGTGGAGCGTTGAGGGCAGGCGCGCCAATGCGTCGATCAGAACGTCGTAACCCTTCTTTTCGACCGCGCGTCCGACCGAGACCAACCGCACCGGGTCGTCGGCCCGGCTGCCGTCGCGTACGCTGAGCTGGGCCGGCGGCTCAGGCCAGCGCGCGAGATCGAGGCCGTGGTAGACCAGCCCGACCCGACCATCAGGCGCCAGACGGTCAAGATGGTCGCGGTTCGTTGCTGTGCAGGTCACCAGCCAGGAACAATCGCCAAGTTTTTCCGAAAGCTCCCAATCTGGAGATGTGTAGATGTCCTTGGCATGGGCCGAACCGGTCCAGTCCAGGCTGGTCATCATTGCGGCATAACGCGCGACCGAAGCTGGTGTGTGCAAAAAATGGGCGTGCAACCGGCGCACGCGCGGTGCGATCTCGGTTGCCAGAACACAGGCCTGGCCGAAGCGGCGGACACGGTTACGGGTCAGGTCACGTGCCAGATCGGCGCGCCATTGACGCCATGCCCTGGTGTAACCCGGCAGACGCCGGGCCCGGCACCAGGCGCGCCAGACCCGCAGGGGTTCGTGGTGGAGATACTCGGGAAGATAGGTCACCGGCGCGGCGATCTCGTTATGGACTGGATGGGTCGCCTTGTCGGTTGGATGGCGCAGCGAGACAATCTCGATTTCCAGCCCGCGGCGTTCCAGCGCCAGAATTTCCTGGGCAATGAAGGTTTCCGAGAGGCGGGGATAACCCTTCAGGATGAAGGCAACGCGTTTCGCAGGGACCACGTCGAGACTACTCGCGCCGTTCAGAGCGCGCGGCGGTCGTCGTTATGCGCCACGGTCAGGAGGTCCTGACGGGTCTTCTGCGGGGTCGCCGCGCCGCTGCGGCCTTCGGCCAGATGCATCGAGACCAGGCGGTTGACGTTTTCCAGACCATCGAGCAGTCCCGGGACCACAACCTGGCTGGGTCGGCGCTGCTGCGTCAGCTGACGGATCGCCGTCGCCATGGCTGCCGGGTTTTCGGCCTTGTCTTCGGTCAGCATCGAAACCAGACCAAGCTCCTGCGCACGACTGGCGCGGATCAACTGTTCGCGGCGCGGCACCTGGCGCGGCACGATCAGGGCGGGTTTGTCGAACGAAAGGATTTCGCAGAACGTGTTGTAACCGCCCATGGCGACGACCCCAGCGGCGCGCGCCATCAGGGTTTCGAGATGCGCATCGAAGGTGATGGCGGTGACATTCGACAGGGCATCGACCCGTTCCTGGAACTCGGCCTTGATCTCGGGTTGCATGAAGGGGCCGAACACGACCAGTGCCGGAATCGCCGGAGCAAGACGTGACTCATAGGCCTTCAGCACCCAGTCGACGAGCAGGTCACCATCGCCGCCGCCGCCGGTCGTGACCAGCACGAACGGCTCTTCAACGCCATCGGGCAGGCCGGAATCATGCAGGTCCTGTGGCACGGAACGTTTGAGATAACCGGTGTAGACCATCTTGCGCCGGACCGATTGGGGCACTTCGATCTCTTCCAGTGGATCGTGAATCTGCGGCAGGCCGTAGACCCAGATTTCGTCATAGAGATCACGCAGAGCCGGAATCGCCTTCTTGCGCCGCCATTCGGCTTTCAGAAGGGCGGGATCGTCCATCACGTCGCGCAGACCCAGGATGATGCGGGTGCCGCGTGCCTTGAGCATCTCGATGGTTTCGCGCACCTCGCCACGCAGACCGAGTGGTTCCTTGTCGACCAGGAAGATGTCGGGATCAAAGATGTCGGCGGTGTGTTTCATGATCGATTCACGCATCGCCATGGTCTGATCGGTGTCGAGCAGCAGATTGAGCGATGTGTATTCGCCGTTCCTGAGCTTGATCACGCCGGGCACACGGACAAAATCCACGCGCGTCCGGAAATCGAAGCTGCCGATGATCGGCGAGCCCGAAAGGATCAGCACGGTCAGATTGTCTGTGTCGCCAACCATGGCATGGGCAATGGCGCGGCATCGCCTCAGATGGCCAAGGCCAAAGCTGTCATGGCTGTAGATCAGCACACGTGGGCGCGGTGTCGTTTTGGTCATCAGAACCCCGTCAATTCCCCCAAACGGGCGCGAACTATGGCACAGCGGCCGGTTTGGCGGAAGATCATGCTGCAAGTGGCCTTTTCACGGGCGTTGCAGTCATTTCATACGCTGTGGCCGGTGATGGGCCGGTTGGCAGGTGGCAGGTGGCAGGCTATTCCGTCGTGGGTCAAAGACGGCAGCTGCGGATAGGCCTCCTGCGGAATGGTTCACCGCCAACGTTGGAGCCGGCGAAATTGCTCTGCTTCCGACGGTATAGCGGATCCTCACAAGCACCCGGAATCACGAGGGGTTTCCGTGTGCACGTTTTCCGAACTAGACTTTGTCGAGTTTTAGGGGCTGCGGGGTAGGTTGGTCGTCCATCATGGAACGCACCATTTACGGTTTCATCTTTCGTTATTCGAAGCGGGAGCAGGTGTTCATCCTGTTCTTCACGCTATTGGCGTTGCCGTTTTATTACGTCTCGCTCGATATCCCCAAACTGATCGTCAACAACGTGCTGAGCGATCCAGAGCCGATCGCCGAGTTGTCGGTGCCGGGACTGGATGCCAGCCCGGCAATCGTTGCCGACGAACGCATGATGGTCCTGATGGGTTTCAACGTCGTCGAGATCGAACGATTGAACCTGCTGGCGATCTACGCAGGTCTTTTCCTGTTGCTTGTCCTGATCAATGGCGGCTTCAAGTATTTCATCAACGTCTACAAGGGGCTGATGGGCGAGCGCATGCTGCGGCGCCTGCGCTACAGCCTCTACAGCCGCATCATGCGGTTTCCCCTGCCCCATTTCCGGCGGGTGAGCGCCGGCGAACTGATTCCGATGGTGACCCAGGAGGTCGAGCCACTCGGTGGTTTCATCGGCGATGCGCTGGCCCTGCCGATGTTTCAGGGCGGGCTGCTGATCACCGCGCTAATTTTCATCTTCATGCAGGATGTCTGGATGGGCCTGGCGGCGATATCGCTCTATCCCATGCAGGGCTGGATCATCCCCAAGCTGCAACGCAAGGTGAACCTGCTGGGCAAGGCCAGGGTCCGCGAGGTGCGCAAGATTTCCGAGCGGATCGCCGAAACCGTCCAGGGCGCTGAAGAGATGCATGCCAACGGCATGGCCCGTTGGGAGATGGCGGAGTTCACGTCGCGCATGGGTCGGGTCTTCGAGATCCGCTTCGAAATTTATCGCAAGAAGTTTTTCATCAAGTTCCTGAACAACTTTCTGGCGCAGCTCACGCCGTTTTTCTTCTATGCGATCGGCGGTTACTTCGTGATCGACGGGGCGTTGTCCCTGGGTGGCCTGGTCGCCGTGCTTGCCGCCTACAAGGATCTGCCGCCGCCCTGGAAGGAACTGCTCAACCACTATCAGATCCGCGAAGATTCCAAGATCAAGTACGATCAGGTCGTTGCCCAGTTTGCGCCCATCGGCATGCGCGAGGCCGACATCGTGGTCGGCGAGGTCGTGCCCGAACCCTTCAATGGCGCACTGAGAACCAGCAACCTGCGTTATGATGAAGATGGCGAAGTTCTGATCGACAGCTTCAATGTGGAGATTGAGCCTGGTCAGCACATCGCTCTGGTCGGTGGCCCGACCAGTTCCAAGGATCGTGCGGTCATGCTGCTTGCCCACCTGCTTGATCCCAATAGCGGCAAGCTGCGTTATGGCGATGCAGAAGCCCAGGCCATGCCGGAAGTCGTGACAGGTACGCAGATCGGATTTGTCGGGCCTTCCACGTCGCTGTTCTCGGCCTCCCTGATGGACAACGTGATCTATGGCCTGCGTCAGGCGCCCAAGGGGCCACGCGAACACAGCGACGATACGG